>JAGBYG010000058.1 GCA_017628875.1 Clostridia bacterium | reverse complement strand
GCGCTGTTCGATGAGCTTGGCCAATATGAAGAAGATGCTAAAGATATTCTTGCTAATATTTCAAACAAGTATCCCGATGTTGTAAACCGTGATAATGTTGATGACGTCATTGCCGCTGCGATGAAGAAAAAGTAAAGTCAAACTTAGTAAATAGAAGAAAATCAGCGAATTTACTCAATAATCAGCATAGTTATTACTGATAAACCAAAATAAGAGTAATAACTTTGAATTTAAGAGTAATAACTTTGAATTTAAGAGTAATAATTTTCAATTTATCAGTAATAACTGCTGACAAATTTCAAAAGAGCAAGCGAGCACCGAAGTGCTCGCTTGCATTTTCTTTTTTTACCTTCTCACACACAGAAAGTCCTCAACCACGTTTTGAATATGCTCGATTTCAAGCTTTTCCGCGTTGCAGAGTTCAGCGAGCTTTGCAAGCTCATCTTGTTCATCAGAAACATCTTCAATGGAGCAGAGAACAGTAACGTTATCTTCAGTGCTAATAACAGCTATTCCGTAGCTTGTGCGCGTGTGCTCGCCGTTGTAATAAGTAGTTTTTGTAAGTACGTATTTGTAATTCATTTTTATCACCTCCTTTCTTCAAAAAAATGGAGCGTGAGAAAAACACAAATAGTACTTATCTCCTAAAAAACATAAATATATTACCCATTTATAAAACAAATTTCTTCAAATAATTACTTGTTTTACTGTTTTTTATACGGAAAATATTGAATATATATGTCATTTATGGTATAATTTTGTCAAATAATCAATTTGAGAGGACAATGCAAATGTTACAATTTCTATTAACAATATGCGACGAGCAATATCACAGTCGAATTGAATACATATATAATCGTTTTCATATAGACATGTTTAGATTTGCAAGAGATAAATTCATTTCTATGAATAGCTATAATCCCGAGCTTGATGCCGAGGATGCTGTGCAAAGAGCATATCTAAGAATAACCCAATACATAGATAAGCTGGAATTTCCAATACACGATAATAAACTAAAATGTTACGCATTTTCTGTAGTTTTGCACGAAGTTTTAAGAATTTCTGAAGAAAATACAAAAAATTTGCCACTTCGTGAAGAAATTTTCGTCGATGACGGGTATAATATTATAGAGGACATCGACATGAGTCTAATGTATGAAGACGTTGTTAAGGCGATTGAAGATCTTGACCTCGTGTATAGCGTTACATTGCTTCTTAGATATGAGAGTGGTCTTTCACCCAAAGAGATAGCCGAAATGATGGAAATATCTGAAAAGACGGTTTATACTCGACTTTCAAGAGGCAAAAAGATGTTAAGAGATGCTCTGAAAGGAGAATGATATGGATATCAAAACAAATCAGGAGCTCTTCAAACAGGCATTGGTTGAGGGCGTAAGCAGACGTATTGATCGCGAAATAGCCGCTTGTGATGAAGAAGTTACTTGCTCGCGCAGGCATATTAAAAATATGGAGCGCATAGTGAAAGGCAAGATGCCTAAAAAGCCAATCAATAAGAAGATGGTTGCAATTCTCGTCGCAGCCGCAGTTCTTCTGCTTGCAGGTTGTGCTATTATTTACCGTGATCAGATTAGAGATTTTATCACAAATGTTAAAGAATTCTTCGTTGAGATTAAGTTTGATGAGGGTGAAAATGAGAGTCGTACTATAGACGAGATTTATGAACTTACATATGTACCAGAAGGGTATAGTTTAGACAAACAAGAGATCAATCGAATGAGAGTTCAGTATATATTTACTAAGCTTGATGGTAACTATATAAGATTTATTCAACAATCACTCGATGCTTCGGGCTTTGCAGTTGATATTGAGCACGGTGATTATGAGATCATTAACATAGATGAATATGAAATATATTATCAACAAACATATGGAATTTATTGCTATCTATGGAATGATGGAAAATATGCCTATAAGTTGAATTCAACAGAAGAACTATTAGATCAATCATTAGAATTAATAATCAATGGAATAAAGACTAAATAATACAAAAAACACCTTAGATTTTAAAATTTGAGGTGTTTTTTTATTTTTTTTGTAAAATTTTGAAGAATTTTGTCAAGAAAATGGGTAGTATATTATAAGGGTATTTATAAAATACTCAAATTTTTATATTTTAGAGGTGAAAGTTATGAAAAAAACACTCAAAGCAACTATGTTGGTAATCTTATCTTTAATTATGTGCTTGGCAAGTATGCCTATTTGCGCGACAGAATCAGAAAATCAAATAACCCCACGGTTATCTCACATGGCGGATGCATCATTTTCTTTTGATGCTACCAGTTCAGTTGGCTATATTGATGCTACCTACACAGGATATTCCGCAAGCTTTGTTAGTGCAAAATTGACCGTTACAGTTGAAAAGAGATTCCTTTGGGCTTTTTGGAATGATGTTGGTACGTGGACCGCAACTTCAACTGAACTTTTAGGAAGTTTTTATCACGAAATGTCACTCAACGGCTCAGGTACATATAGAGCAACGTTTGTTCTTGAGGTGACTGGTGCCGACGGAACAGTTGACGTTGTCGATATGGTTATAGAGAGCAAGACTTGATTTTTAAAAAAAATCTCACACGCGCTCCCGATAAAGCACTAAAAGTCCACCGCTGAGCGCCCACGCTCCCGAAGCTGTAATAAAAACACTTCGCTGAGCTAACAAAAAGGCAACCTTGAGCCTCTCCCGGTGACGTAATAAAAAACCACCGCGAGTCAATAATATGGCTGTTTCGGCCCCGCCCGAGACTACACTAAAAGTACCTCGCGCCCCGCTCGGTTGCCTCAATGAAAAGCTATGGCTTTTCAAAAACAACAAACCAAGGCAAGACCGCTTTCGGTCTTGCCTTGTGAAACTGTATTTATTAATCAATTTTATGTAGCTAAAACAAATGTTACTAAAGAATATTAACAGTGAAAAGGTGATTGTATGGATAAACGTAAGAAGAATAGTGAGTTTAACTTGAAGATAGAATTTTATATTTTGTCTTTATGGTTGCTTTTTGTATTGGTCTTTCTGCTGTCAATTGATATACCGATATCATTTGACACAGAGGCGGAATTTATAGGCTTGCTACCATTGATTAAACGAAATTGGTTAGCTATAATTTCCTTATTTATGATGTTGATGGGTATGGTTATTACTACTAAACTTAAACACAAAGTCAAAGGTGCGCACTATCCGCCAGCAGAAGTGGTCAGCATAAAGAATGAGAACTATGAGTATTTAACTTTTTTAACGACATACATTATTCCGCTTATTTGTATCGATTTTAGTGAAACACGGTATGTGATAGTCTTTGGTGTTTTATTGATAATTATAGGTTCAATCTTTGTGAAAATGGACTTGTACTTAGGAAATCCTACATTGGCGCTATTAGGATATCACCTATATAGAATAGAGGCTAAAAATGTTACATCTAAAGATGGGATACTGGTTATTTCAGAGGACAAATTGTCCGTCGGTTCGATGATAAAGTGGATAAGAATTACAGATTATGTGTGGGTAGCAAAGGAGAATGCATAAAATGACTATTGAAAATGTTAAAGCAAAGATTCAAGAAATTCTATCGGGTTCATATTCGGCACAAATATACCTTGTATTAAAAAATGAAAATGGTTTTGAAATTAGGCTTGCTGATATTGCAGATGCTACAGAGCCGGAATTGCGTAATTTGTTTTCAGAAAGTGTACAAGCTCAGATAAGCGAAAATGAAGACTTAAGTGTTTGCAATCTTTCGAATGCCGACGATAGAGCAAATACACTTTTTCACTATGATTATGAAGAATACCCCGACGAATTATCAATCTTTAAGAATTTCAATCTTATGATAACTATTGATGAAATCCCAAAATTTAATTTTGAATATGACAATATTTCTTCTCTTTATGGATACATAGTATACCTGGGATCTTTAACGGAAGGGATACTTTTGTTCAAAAAACATTACCCTATTTCTTTGATAAAAAGAGAATGTTTTTTGTTAGGGCTCAAAAAGAGCGAGGAACGATTCGAAAAGATAAACAATGATGACATCTTGCGACTCAATGGTGACTTTCAACTTATTCGTATAGGCGAAGATATTTATGTGACTGATGTCAAGGTTTTGGAACGAAATCTTGGGTTTAACGAGCTTGTAATTCGAGAAGCAGCTACCACAGTTGGAGCAATTGATGAACTTGGTCTGCTTGAAGATATCCAGGTTCTTAAAGATAGTGCCGAAGAAGTCTCTTTTGCAAGAAAGCTTTCCAAGGTTAAAAAGACATCTCCTATTTTTGCGAACAATATTGCCAAGGAAGTTATTGTGCAATTTACAAAAACAAATCCTGGTCTAAAAGGTGCATTCAAGTATAGCGAGGATGGATTAACAATACGTTTGGATACCAAAAAATCAAAGGAAGCCTTTGTAAAATTATTAAATGATGCTTTCTTGCGTTCTGAACTAACCAAGGAATATTATGAAGCAAGAGCGAAAGATAATATTAAAAGCGCTTGACTTCACAATTATATGTGCTATGCCCTAAATCGCACAAGATATTTGTATGAAAGATAGCTACGCAAAAAGCCCACACTAAACCGCAAGAAAGCCAGCGGGGTGCGCTTACGCGCCCTCGCATTTCTTCTTTGCGCCCTAATGTGGACATTTCTCCCTCTAAAGTGAGGGGTAAAATGGACCGACTCCATTTCTGTTACGATTATATTATATCATATAAATTCTTCAAATGTTGTTGTGGATAAGATTGTTTACAAATTATTAATAAATATTATGTTCTGGTTAACCTCAAACAATGATAGATTTATCTATTGTGATAATTGATCAAAACCTGAAAAGCAAACAATATAAAGAAATTTCGACACAAAGTATGAAATTCATACAAAATAGTTGACCTTTTAAAGGATATGTGATATAATTTTATTTATATAATTATATTTTGATTTCAATATAGCAGGAGGAACAGAAATGGCCGTAAGCTACATGAAACTATGGCACCTTTTACTTGATAAGAAAATGACGAAAAGTGAGCTTGAAAAGTTAGCAGGTGTTTCTCACTATACTATGACGCAAATGGGAAAAGGCAAGGACGTCAGCACAGAAGCGTTGCGTAATATTTGCTTTGCACTTGATTGCAAATTAGATGATATTATGGAGTTTATTCCCGAAGAAAAATAAAACGAAAGGAGGATGAATTATGAGCATGATACCAAAACACATGATGTCGGAAGAAGATATCAAATTGCAGTTCATTACACCTGCAATAACCTCAAAATGGGATATCGGCAAAATCACAATGGAAACAAAGCTCACAGATGGTAAGATCAATATGAAGGGCAATTTTGTCGTGCGCGAAAAGCCGAAGCGTGCAGATTATGTGCTGTACCTTGCGCCTAATCATCCTATTGCTATCGTTGAAGCCAAGGACAATAACCATAGTGTTTCTTACGGACTGCAGCAAGCGATGGCATATTCACAGATGCTCGATCTTCCTTTTGCATACAGCTCTAACGGTGACGGCTTTGCCGAACATGACTTCTTAACCGGTATGGAGCGTCAGTTTGGACTTGACGAATTCCCGAGT
>JAGBYG010000057.1 GCA_017628875.1 Clostridia bacterium | reverse complement strand
TGGCTAAGGCTCTTAACGATTTCGCTCCTATCCAGAGCGGTATCATGACAACAGTTCACGCTTACACAGGTGACCAGATGATCCTCGACGGTCCTCACAGAAAGGGTGACCTTCGCCGTGCACGTGCTGGCGCACAGAACATCGTTCCCAACTCCACAGGTGCTGCAAAGGCAATCGGCCTTGTAATTCCTGAGCTCAACGGTAAGCTCATCGGTTCTGCACAGAGAGTTCCTACATGCACAGGTTCTACAACAATCCTTGTTGCAGTTGTTAAGGGTCAGAACATCACAAAGGAAGGCATCAACGCTGCTATGAAGGCTGCTTCTAACGAATCCTTCGGTTACAACACAGACGAGATCGTTTCTTCCGACGTTATCGGTATGAGATACGGTTCTCTCTTCGATGCAACACAGACAATGGTTGCAAAGATCGACGACGACACATATCAGGTACAGGTTGTTTCTTGGTACGATAACGAGAACAGCTACACAAGCCAGATGGTTCGTACAATTAAGTACTTTGCTGAACTTGCTTAATTAACAAAACAAAAATCAAAGCCATTGGAGTTTTCCAATGGCTTTTTTCTTATTTCAAAAACTTATAAATTTTAATCCTATCCCTCAATTTCACGAAATAGAAGGTAATGAGCTTAGTGAGTGCGATGTCATACATCACAAATGCGAGTAGTCCAATCGCATAAGTACCAACGAGGATCCAGCCGCCCTCGAATTCGTCGGGCACGAAGATGCTGATAAGAGCAAACATAGCAATAAGTGCCGCGTTGCCTGCGATAAGCTTTATTGTCCAACGAACGAGTGCCGAACCAAATCGTTCAACGTGGGATTTGATAATAGGATAAAATCCCATAAAGCAGGTATAAAATATCGCAGGGGTTTTCTGTGGCAGGAGCACGAGCGACAAAATTGCCGTTGCAACGTACGCAAACCACGCATATTTATATCCCATCTCAATTACTATAACCACCACAAGAAGCGAAACTATCGCGCTCATTGTAAGGTCAAGCACCTCAATCGCACATCCCAGATAAAGGATAATGACCGAAAGAGCTACAAGCACACCCGTAACAACTATTCTTTTATCAAAAGATGACTTCTTTTTTGCCATAACATCACCTTAACAGCACGCGATAAGGTCGCCGCCCATACATTCACAACAGCAGTCCGCACAAATAAGAGATGTACAGCAGTCAAGGTCGCAGCAACCGTTGGATTGATACGTTCTATACGAGCCGTTCTGCTGACTTCTTCCACGGAACATATTTCTTGCGTGCTGATATTCGTGATTGCCCGGGTCCATATTACAAGCCATATCGAAAAATCTCTGCGCGTCGGCATAATACCCCTTTTTAGCAAGCACGCAGGCATAGAGATAGTTCCACTCTGCGTTTCTTGTTTCTTGAGGAGTAGTATGAAGTATCTGCTCTGCCTCATAGATATTGCCCATATTGATAAGCTGACGAACTCTTGTATAAAACTCACTGCTTGAGGAGCTTCCGGGGTTGTAGCCACCACCGTTTGAGCTTCTATTTTGGCTTCCGCCGCTTCTCATTTTTTGAATTTCATCATAAGCGGCATTCACTTCCTTCATCTTCTCGTTTGCAAGCTCGGCAAGGTCGCTATCCGCAAACTTATCGGGATGATATTTCTTTACAAGTGCGCGATATGCGTCCTTAATTTCTTCATCTGTTGCATTTGACTCAACGCCAAGCACCTTATATGGATCTTTCATCTCTTTTCTCCTATGTTAATCTTTATCTTTTTTATTTAACTTATCACAAACTCGCTTAACGCTTTGCGGCATTCCAAGGCAGAGGATATTTTTAACTATCTCCTCCCTGTTTTTGTCCTCGTCGTCGATAAGCTCTATTGCAGAATATGCAAGTGAGAGCTCGGCTTCAAGCATTTTTGAGATTGAAATAAGATTGTCTTCACTAAAATCTTCACCATCATAGAGCAACACGAATGGATTATAGCTGCCGCTTTCTCTGTCCTTGTTGTAATCATCAAAGGCATCAACTATGTATATCCATCTTCCAATTCTCTTACCCACATTTTGCGCTATGAGCTTTTTATCATCTTTAAGCCCAAACGAGAGCAAGCTGGACATCATATCACCGAAAATATCGGCAGGCACATCTATCGAAGCTACTCGATTTTGCTCAACCTCATTAAGTAATTTGAGCTTTTCATCAACCACGTCATAAAGGTCGGGCAAGCCAAACATTGATTCTCTCTCCATTTTAGAGAAAATGACGCGCAGAGCCCTCGCAAGAAATTTCTTCGCGCCCTTTTCATCGTTGACATTGTCAACTATCTTTTGCGAGGTCAAAATTCCACCAACAAAAGCAGAAAACTCAAGCTCGGGATTTATCTGCACCGTATTTATTGGCTTAATTATATGCCTTGGGCATCTTTTTTTAACGAATTCGACCTTGGTTTCCTCAAGCATCTCACGAACGAGCGCAAAAAACGTTACATCATAACTGAGGGTAAGTCGCGAAACACAGCCCGTACATTTTCCCATCGCGTGACAAAGTCCGCAATAGGTCGCGCGGTAATAATCGTACTCGCGCACGCGCAAAGATGGCTTATCAACAACTACATATCCAAACATAAAAACCTCCTGCGCTCAAAAATTAGTTAGCTTTTTGCTTATTGACTTTACTACCATAATATGATAAAATAAACTCAAGTAAATCATATTAAGGAGATAAGTATGGCAAAAATTCAAAAATGGTCCATTGAACTTTATGGCGAGATGCATAGCGTTGAATACACCCCTCGCACATTGTTTTCAAAGGCAAAAATTAAAATTGATGATAAAACGTATCCGATACATTCCGCCAAACTTTTTGGTGAAAGTCAGGAAGTGTTCCGACTTGGCGGCGAAAGAGCGGTAATTTCTATTGATAAGAATAAAAAAGCAACTCTTTCTGTGGATAATGAATTAATTAAAGAAATATAATCACTAAGGCATTGATTTTCAATGCCTTTTTTAATTAAAGTTCTTCGATACTTCCTTCAAGACGAATAAACAACACCTTTATGCTTCTTTTTAATTTCAAAAAAGATCTTCTTATCATCATTTGGCACACCATAGCTTCTCAAACGTAGTTTCTCTTTGTAAGAAACTGCATCAATTGAGTTCCTTATCAAAAGATAGTCGGGAGTGTCAAGATAAAGCGAACAAAGTGTATTTCTGCCATGCTTGTCGGGTATGAGTTTGTCGCGAATAAGTGACATAAATTTGTTGTATTCATCGGCATTCAAGCGATACTTTTTTCATATCGTTTAAATATCATAATATCTACCACAAAGTCACTCCCAGCACACATAACTATATTATTATACCATATTTACTCTTTATTGTAAATCTAAAATCTTAAAAAAACTTGAAATTTTACATAATTATTCCAAAAATATTAAATAAATATCCAATTTAAGCATTTTTTAAGTTTTTTGAACTAAAATATCTTGTAAAAAGAAAGAATATGTAATATAATATATATGATTATCAAGAAAGGAGCTTTTTATGAATATATTGATTGTTGAAGACGAAAAGCGTCTTGCCGACGCTCTATCACATATCCTTTTAGAACAAAAATATATGGTTGACGTCGTATATGACGGCGCTGAGGGACTTGATTATGCTCTTAGCGAAATTTACGATTGCATCATTCTTGATATAATGCTCCCTTCAATAAACGGATTTGACGTTTGTCTTGAGCTAAGACGAAAAAAAATAACCACTCCCGTGCTTATGCTCACAGCAAAGGACACCATTTCCGACAAGGTAAGAGGACTCGACGCAGGTGCTGACGATTATATGACAAAGCCATTTTCACCCGAGGAGCTTTTAGCCCGCCTGCGAGTGCTCACAAGACGTCGCGGCGAGGTTATTCTTGACGAGATAAAATACGGCGACATCACCCTCCATCTCGACCAATCCAAGCTCTCTTGTGATAAGAGCTTAAAAAATATTCATCTCAATTTTAAGGAGTGCGAGCTGCTAAAAATGTTTTTGGCAAAGCCCGACGTGATAATTTCAAAGCAGGATATCATCACTAAAATTTGGGGCTACGATTCCGACGCGGGAGATAATAACGTGGAAGCGTATGTATCCTTCCTTCGCAAAAAGCTTGCGTTTGTGGAGTCAAGTGTGGAAATCATATCTGCCAAAAAACTCGGATACAAATTAACTTCAAAGGTATAAAATATGTTAAAAAAATTAAAAATCAGACTTATTCTTAACAATATGCTTATTTTGGGAATTGTCTTTGCGCTTTTATTTTCCGCCTTTTCCCTTTTGGTTTATATAAGAGAAGAAATCAAAATAACAAACGCACTTAAAGAAAATATAGTCAATGCCACAAACAATTTTGCAGGCATAGATCATATATCAAATACTGACGATAAAATATATGATGTTTCACTGACCCTTTGGGTTACTTCGCAGGGTCAGATTATAAATTCAACTCAAACTGAACTTGATGTAAAAGAATTTCAAGATGCAATTAATTATGCTCTTAAATGGGAAAGTGATCGCGGAAACTATTTGGATCTAAATCTTAGCTTTTTAAGACAGTCCACACCCAATGGAATTATAATTTCATTCCTATCCCGTGAGCATATCAACGAGCGACTTAGAGAAAATCTTTCACAAGGCGCTCTTGCAGGTCTTATCTTTATGCTGGTGTTCGGCTTTATCAGTATTCGTTTGGCAAGTATAGCACTAGCTCCGGTTGAAAAGGCATGGGAACAGCAAAAGCAATTTATTGCCGACGCATCTCACGATTTAAAAACACCGTTAACGGTAATACTTGCCAATAATAATATCATTTCATCTCACACGGATGAAACCGTTGGCTCGCAGATGAAATGGATTGAAAGTACAAACGAAGAAGCCAAAAGAATGAGTGACCTCATCAATAAAATGCTTGAACTTGCCAAAAGCGAAGCAACTAAAGAAGAACTTAAGCTCGGCGAGATTAATTTGAGTGAAGTTGTTGAAAACTCAATTTTGCAGTTTGAGGTGGTCGCATTTGAAAAAAATGTTTCTATCGAAAGCGGAATTCAACCTAATATAATCGTAAGAACTAACG
Source organism: Clostridia bacterium (assembly GCA_017628875.1). GTDB lineage: Bacteria > Bacillota > Clostridia > Oscillospirales > CAG-272 > RGIG4608. The sequence continues at coordinate 5,568 of JAGBYG010000057.1, read as the reverse complement.
CACCAACTTTTTCAAAGGTGCTTGAAATTCTTTTCGATAATGCCATAAAATATAGCGATCCCTACGGTAAAATAAGCATAACTCTGTATCAATCATCAAAGAAAGTATATTTTACTATAAATAATAGGGGTGAATACATCAAACCCGAGGAGCTTCCCCACGTTTTCGAACGCTTCTATAGAACAAATAAAGAGCGCAAAGTCGGAGGCCACGGTCTTGGACTCTCCCTTGCTAAGAAAAAATGCGATATGATTGGCTGTAAACTCTCCGTTGAATCTAACGAGGAAGACGGTACAACGTTTACTATCACTTTAAAAGCAAGAAAACAAAAATAAATTAAGCGGTGAGCATTTTGCCCACCGCTTTGTTTATAAATTGGGATTTAGTTACAAAGATAAAAAGGTCGCTTTTGAAAAAGCTCCGCAAAACTTTTTATAGAGCTATCGCGCAAGATTTCGCGCAAATCGTGTTGTTTGGCGATACCAAACAACACATAACGATTTTCTCCTTACCTCGAAAATCTGTGATTTGCTACTACAAAGCATAAGGATATTGCTATCAAAACGACTACGCATAGTCAAAGTAAATTTTAGAAAATCAAATCTTTGATTTGGTTTTCGTAGTTCAGTTGATGAAATCCTTGTCGAAAATTTATTTTTGTAAAAGGATTTTAGCAAGTGAACCGATAAAACACTCGTGTTTTATCTAAAATTTACGTCGAGTCAGCACTAACCCACGCGATTGTTTTGCCGCGCTTTTTCACTTTTCGATTTTGCATTAGCAAATGACTGACGTAAGTCAGGCAAGAAAAGAGGGGAGCATCCAAGCGGACCCAGCGGTCTTAACTTAACTAACTCCCCGACAAATCAAATTTTGAACTTTAAATCAAAAAACGAGGTGCTATCTAAGTGATAGCACCTCTCTTTTATACTCAATCGAAATTAATCGAATAACTCTCAGGTTGGTTTTATGATAAAATATATATAAAAACAACACAAATCGTTGTTGAGAATTTGGTTGAAGATTTATTTAGCAAAATCCGCAACTCTGCTTTCCCTAATCAAGTGAACCTTGATCTGACCGGGATATTTCATTTCCGCCTGAATCTTAGCTGCCATTTCTCTGGCGATGAGCTTCATACCCTCATCGTTAACCTGTTCGGGCTTAACCATAACGCGAACCTCACGTCCTGCCTGGATTGCATACGCCTTATCAACTCCGTCAAAACTTGTAGCAATTTCCTCAAGCTTTTGAAGACGTTTGATATAGTTTTCCATATCTTCACGGCGCGCACCGGGTCTTGCAGCAGAAATAGCGTCTGCCGCCTGAACGAGAATCGCCAAAATTGTTTTAGGCTCAACGTCATTGTGATGGGCCTCAATCGCGTGAACGACCTCTTTGCTTTCTTTGTACTTTTTAGCGGTATTCACACCAATTTCAACGTGAGAGCCCTCAACGTCGTGGGGGAATGCCTTACCAATATCGTGAAGAAGACCTGCTCGTCTTGCCGCATTTGCGTCAATGCCAAGCTCCTCTGCCATAATACCTGCCAAAAATGCAACTTCAATAGAATGTTTAAGTACGTTTTGTCCGTAACTGGAACGGTAACGCAAGCGTCCAAGAAGTTTAACAAGATCGGAGTGAATTCCGTGAATACCAACCTCAAAGGTAGCTCTTTCACCCGCCTGTTTAACGGACGCGTCAACCTCCTTCTGTGCCTTTTCAACCATTTCTTCAATTCTTGTGGGATGGATACGGCCATCGGAGATAAGTTTTTCAAGCGCAACTCTTGCAACCTCACGGCGCACAGGGTCAAAACCTGAAATAGTGATTGCTTCGGGCGTATCGTCAATAATAAGTTCAACACCCGTTAAAGTTTCGATCTTTTGGATATTTCTACCCTCACGACCAATAATTCTTCCCTTCATTTCCTCGTTGGGCAATGCCACAACAGAAATTGTTGCTTCTGCAACGTGGTCTGCCGCGCAACGCTGAATTGCAAGGGACAAAATGTTTCGTGCTTTTTCTTCAGAATCCTCTTTAAACTGCTGTTCAAGCTCGTCAAGTCTTTGAGCAAGCTCGTGCTTAACCTGGCTTTCAACCTTTTCGATAAGCTGTTCCTTCGCCTCGTTAACAGAAAGACCGGAAATCTCTTCAAGCACCTTAAGCTGCTTTTCAAGAGTTTCATCAACCTGAGCGCGAACAACGTCTGTATCTTTGAGCTTTTTGTCAAGCTGCTCGTTCTTCTTTTCAAGTGCTTCGCTCTTTTTGTCGAGATTGGCTTCCTTTTGAGCCAAGCGATTCTCAATTTTAGAATGCTCGGCGCGGCGCTCCTTAAGCTCGCGTTCAGCTTCATTTCTCTGCTTAAGAATTTCTTCCTTCGCTTCGATAAGAGCTTCCTTTTTGCGCGCTTCAGCTTCCTTCTTCTTGGTTTCAGCTTGTTTTTCAGCGTCAACTACGATTCTTTTGGCTTCTTCTTCGGCAGAACCAATCTTGCCCTCGGCAACCTTTTTGCGAAGAACCATACCTGCAAAAACGCCAACTGCAATTGCGAGAACTGCCACAAGAACATACCATAATGCTTCCATATTGCACCTCCTTTTTCATATTTAGTTTTCAATAATCGAATGATGTAATCTATAATGAATAGTAAAAACCCTACTTAACCATTTTAGTTACTCTTTTATTTTACACGCTTTTCCCCATTTTGTCAAGATATTTTTACACTGTTAATATTTTTTATTTGCATTTTGAGGTAAATATACAGTATTTTTTATAAAAAATCTTGTAAATACTTGATTTTTTAAAGAAAATAGTATATAATATTCGTTGGTAAATTTTTTATTTGGAGGATTTTCAAAATGCTTGTTTCAGCAAAAGAAATGCTTACAAAAGCAAAAGAAGGCCACTATGCAGTTGGTCAGTTCAATATTAATAACCTTGAATGGACAAAAGCCATTCTTCAAACCGCACAGGAGATGAACTCCCCCGTTATCCTTGGTGTTTCCGAGGGCGCAGGTAAATATATGTGCGGATACAAGACCATCGTTGGTATGGTTAACGGTATGATCGAGGGACTCGGCATCACAGTTCCCGTTGCTCTCCACCTTGACCACGGCTCATACGAGGGTGCACTCAAATGCATCGAAGCAGGATTTTCATCCGTAATGTTCGACGGATCTCATTACCCCATCGAAGAAAACATCGAAAAGACAAAGGAACTTGTTAGAATCACTGGCGAGCTTGGTCTCTCTCTTGAAGCAGAGGTTGGCTCAATCGGTGGTGAAGAAGACGGCGTTGTAGGTGCAGGCGAATGTGCAGATCCCGAAGAATGCAAGATGATTGCAGATCTCGGTGTAACAATGCTTGCTGCAGGTATCGGTAATATCCACGGTAAGTACCCTGCTAACTGGCCCGGTCTTTCCTTTGATACACTTGATGCTATCCAACAGAAGACAGGCGCAATGCCCCTCGTTCTTCACGGTGGCACAGGCATTCCTGCAGAAATGATCAAGAAGGCAATCGACCTCGGTGTTTCCAAGATCAACGTAAACACTGAATGTCAGCTCGCTTTCGCAGCTGCTACAAGAGAGTACGTTGAAGCAGGTAAGGATCTCTCCGGCAAGGGCTTCGACCCCAGAAAGCTCCTCGCTCCCGGTACTGAAGCAATTAAGGCAACAGTAAGAGAGAAGATCGAGCTCTTCGGCTCTGCTAATAAGGCATAATTTGATTAAAATGTTAAAACTCCCGACATTCGTCGGGAGTTTTTTTAGTTTCAATAGAACTTCAAATTTTGATTTATAGGGAAGAAGTTACTTGAGAAAACAAAAACGGCGTCCTATTGGACTCCGTCTTCGTTTTGTGGCTCGCCTTTTGGGACTTGAACCAAAGATCCACTGATTTCACGCTACGCAACCAATTTTACTTACGGTCATTTGATTGCTTACACAATCCCCAACCAAACATACTTAGTTCCGTTTGAGCAAACTGCTTTAAGGATTGGTGTTTCCCAACAATTAACCCACATTAAATCCATAAGTAAGCCAAACTCACGGCGTGTACCCGCGTATTTAATCTCCTTGAGTGAACTACAATCGTAAAACGCTTTGAATCCAACGTTCTCAATACTCTTGGGTAATTCAACATACTTTATATTACTCCCCCAAAAAGCTCTGTCACCAATGTATTTTACTCCTTCAGGAATTATCAAATTTTCAAGATACTTAACGTTCATAAATGCGGTAGCACCAAATAGACCTCCGTCAATTCCAATAACTTGAGAAGGCAAGGTAAAGGTCTTGTCCTCTTTGGATTGAGGGTAATGAACGAGATACGACATATCCTTTTTGTAAACCACTCCGTCAACCGAGCAAAAATTCGGATTGTCTTCTGCCACTACGTATGCCTTTGCGCATTCAATGCGAGGAATTTCATCAAAACCCTCGTGCAAATAAACTGTATCAGCATTTTTGCATAAAGTAAATGCTCCAGAATTTATTTCATCAATATCCTCAGGCAAAAAAAGATCACCATTCTCATCTGCTCCAAGACACATTGCAAGATGTTTTGCATCGTTCTTTAACTCGTAAATAAAATTTCCAACCTTTTTATAGGTTTCGTTTTCTTCGTCAATAGTTATGCTATTTAGTGAGCTGCAACCGGAAAAGGCAGCACCGTTGAGATTTGACACACCCTTGGGAATGTGTACGCTTTCAAGGGATGTGCAATTCCTAAAAGCATTTCCGCCAATATGTTCAACGTTTTCTGGAAGTTCAATTTCTCTTAATGAATAGCAATCAGCAAAAGCGCAATTATTAATATCTTCGAGTTGACTTCCGGACTCAAATGTTACCTTCTCAAGATTTATACAATTTTCAAAGGCATAATCATTAATATGAGTAACCGTAGCAGGAATAGTCAGATTTTCAACATAATGCTCATTCCAGAACACATTCTTTCTTATTCTTGTAATTGGCAAGCCATTATATTCACTTGGAATTACAACGTCACCCTTTTTACCAAGATACATATATGAAAGAGTGTATGAAGCTTTATCACTATTCAATATAAATTCAGTTCCAAATCCCTGAAATTTGCGGTTGTTGCAAGATGATAAAACTAAAGCAGATAACAATATTGTAAGCAATAAAACAAAAGATAATAGTTTTTTCATAATTTATCCTCCCAAAATCATTATATTATATAACTTTTATAACATTTACTACCCATTTCAAAATCAAATTGCTACTTATAGTATATATAACAAATTTATTTTTGTCAAGAGAATACTTAAGTTTAAGAAGAAAAGCCAAGAAAAAAGCACCGCTTTTGCGGTGCTTTTCTCTTGGCTCCCCTTTTTGGACTTGAACCAAAGACCCCCTGATTAACAGTCAGGTGCTCTAACCAACTGAGCTAAAGAGGAATATTTAAGCAGGAAGTGTTTGACGCTTCCTGCTATGTGTCGGCTATGACCTATCTTCCCGGTCCGTCTCCAGACAAGTATTTTCGGCACTGCAGAGCTTAACTTCTGTGTTCGGAATGGGTACAGGTGGACCCTCTGCGTTAATA
>JAGBYG010000056.1 GCA_017628875.1 Clostridia bacterium | reverse complement strand
GTTGATGAAATCCTTGTCGAAAATTCATTTTCGTAAAAGGATTTTAGCAAGTGAACCGATAAAACACTTGTGTTTTATCGAAAATTTACGTAGAGTCAGCACTAACCCACGCGATTGTTTTGCTCCGCTTTTTCAAAAGCGGAAGCCCAAGCGGCTTGAGCGGTTTTAACTCAACTAACTCCCCGACAAATCAAAATTTGAAGCACTCAAAAAGGAAAATCCCGCGGCGAGCCGCGGGATTGTTTTGTTTAATGTTTAGTTGTACTTATATCCGTATGTATTAAATCCGGTTGTGAGCTTACCAAACATATACTTATTACAAGCAGACTCACAGAAAACGATAATCATACCGTCACGGCAAACGAGCTCCTCACTCATAGGAGGCGCAACCACCGTCTTTTCGGGATCGTGAGAATCGATGATGTAACAAGGAACCGTAAAATTAAATTCCTCATAGGTCTTTTCTGCATTCACGTCCTCAAGGTCGCCATAAGCTATAGTTCCCTTATAGTTATAATCCTCAACACAAGTGAAATCGGACATATTGTAGAAGTAGAGATTTGAGGTTGCAAGTCCCCAAGAGGAAGAAATAACCAACTGTCCTTCGGGAGTCATACAGATACCTTGAATCATCTCTCTTGCAGAAATAATTGCAACAGGCTCGGGCTGAACACCAAATTGTGCGTTCGCATCGAGCTTGAAGACGGTCATAACTGACGTATTTGTCTTATCAGTTTCGGGAATGGCAATCTTCTCGTGCTCTGGAGTCAAGTAAACCGTTTCGTCCTTGTGATAAGAACCTGCCAAAATGTATCTTTGTCCCTGCTCATCGGAGAACGTGTAACAATGTGCGGGGGAATTATATGTCTTAACCGTGCCGAGCATCTTTGTTTCTGCCTTGCCTGCAAGAATATCGGCAGCAGAGAAAACATCAAGTCCGTGGCTATCCTCACCCGTTACGTAAACGTAATCACCGAAAAATTCAACGCCGCCCGTATGATCGGTATATGGTGTACCGTCGGCATTGAGAAGTCGTGTGAATGTTACTTCTCCGTTTGCATTTCGAACGTAAACGCGAGATGCAACATCATCTCCAAGCTTACCCAAAATGGGTTTACCCATATAACCTGTGAAAAAATATGTGTTGCTTTCTTCATCATAGGTCATACCCTGGGGAACAAAATTTGAATCGTTAACACCGGGAGTTTTGAATACCTTTTCGGAATTGTTATAAAATTCAGCCGCACCGATGTAGTCATAAAGCTTAAATCCGCCAACTGCAACAAGAATTAAAGCAAGAAAAACTGCTATGCTAATTAATACAACCTTCATAATATCCTCCTAAAATTAAAGAGCAAAATCCTCAAGCTCTTCAAGATCAAGCGTTCCAACGTTCTTCTTTGTTGCCTCACCATTCTTGAAAAGAATGATTGTGGGAATGCTCATAATGCCGTATCTCTTTGCGATTTCTCCGCAAACATCAACGTCAACCTTTACGCATTCAACCTCATCGTGATCGCCTGCGAATTCGTCAAATGTGGGAGCGAACATTCTGCAAGGACCGCACCAGGTCGCAAAAAAGTCCACAAGTACGGGCTTTTCACCCTTCAAAAGATTATCAAATTCTTCAACACTCTGAATAATGTGTGCCATATTTTTTTATTTCCTTTCTATTGTTTGTAAAAAAGTTAGTTTGAGTAAAAATTAGTCGCTTTTGAAAAAGCTCCGCAAAACTTTTGTATAGCTACGCCCAAAACTCCGCGCAAATCGTGTTGCTTTATGAAGTAAAGCAACACATAACGATTTTCTCGCCATTTTAACTGGCGG
>JAGBYG010000055.1 GCA_017628875.1 Clostridia bacterium | reverse complement strand
TGATATTTTCAGCAGTTTCTTCGGTGGCGGATTCGGTGGCTTTGGCGGCTCGTCGTCAAGCAGAAGAAATGCCCCCCAGCGCGGTGAGGATATTGCGGTTCACATAACACTCACCTTTGAAGAAGCGGCTTTCGGTGTAAAGAAAGATATTTCCTACAAGAGAATACAAAAATGTGACGAGTGTCACGGTTCGGGTGCTCAAAAGGGAACGAGTGCAGAAACTTGCTCATCTTGTGGCGGAAGCGGTCAACGTCGCGTTATGCAGAGAATGGGCGGAATGCAGTTCCAGACTACTGTGACCTGTGATTCCTGTCGAGGAACGGGTAAGATTATTAAAAATCCTTGCTCTAACTGTAGCGGAACGGGTTACGTTCGTATAATGAAAACGCTTTCTGTTGACATTCCTGCGGGCATTGATAATGGCGAGAGAATTGCGCTTCGAGGTCAAGGCTCTGACGGACGAAACGGCGGCCCTGCGGGCGATCTTATCATATCTGTGACTATCAAACCGCACAAGATATTCAAGCGCGAAAGATATAATGTTTACTGTGACGTGCCCGTAACGGTTGCAGAGGCAACACTCGGTGCGGAGATAAGCATTCCCACGCTTGACGGTGAGCAGAAATATAACATTCCCGAGGGAACTCAACCCGGAACGCAGTTTACTCTGCGCGGAAAGGGAATTCAAAATTTGAATTATCCAAGCCGTCGCGGTGATCTTATTTTCACCACCGTGGTTGAAATTCCAAAGGGACTTTCAAGTAAACAAAAGGAGCATATGCGCGCGTTTGCGGACTCCTGCGGTGAAAGTAATTACAAGAAAAAAACCAATTTTTTTAAAAATCTTTTTAGTTAAGGGGAAGGAAAAATGATTACAGATCCCGATTACATCTGCGGTGAAGCTACCGAAATCAAGGATTGGACGCAGATAAAAGTTACTGTAAAGCTTGAAAATCTCGATACCGCTATGGCGGTTATGAGTGTGCTTGATAATAATTTGATGGTTGAGGATTATTCCGATATTGACCTTAAAACTTGTTATGGCGACCTCATTGACGAGAGCATACTTAATGCGGACAAGAGTGTGGCATCCGTTTCACTTTTCTTGCCTGCTGACCAAAATTATAATATGGCTATTTCCTTCATTCGCGAGCGTCTTGAAGCTGAGGGTGTAGAGCCTCAAATCGAGATTGTTGGCGTTAATGAGGAGGACTGGGCAAACTCTTGGAAGCAGTATTATACCACTCTCCACATCGGCAAGAGAACAGTTATTGTTCCTATGTGGGAGGAATACGAGGCAAAAGAGGGCGAAATTGTTGTGAAAATGGATCCCGGTATGGCTTTTGGTACGGGCTCACACGAAACTACTCGTCTTGTTATTGAATTGCTTGAAAAGTACACAAAGCAGGGTGTTAGGATGCTTGACGTTGGTACGGGAAGCGGAATTCTTGCAATTTGCGCTTCAAAGCTTGGTGCAGGTGAGTGCAAGGCGTATGACATCGACCCAATTGCAGTAAAGGTTGCTAACGAAAACATAGCAGAAAGCGGTCAAACCAACGTAACTTGTGAGGTTTCCGACTTGCTTAAGCAGGTTGACCTTGACGGCGGTAAATATGACCTCATTTGTGCTAACATTGTTGCGGATATTATCATCAGAATGACTCCCGACATCGGAAGATTTATGAAGGACGACTCTGTGCTTCTTTGCTCGGGAATTATCAAGGAAAGAGCAGATGACGTCACAGCAAAGCTCAATGAATATGCACTTAAAGTTATTGAAAGAATTGACGATAACGGTTGGTGCGCGCTTGCAGTAATGAAAAATAAATAATTTTATAAAAATGAGCCATTGAAACGGCTCATTTTTTTGCTTAATTATACCAAATTGCTATTGACATATTAAAACATTTGTGATAGAATACATATTAGAAAAGAAAATAGGGTAGTTGTACCCGTTTGCGTTGCATTTTCACCTCCGTGGTGGATGCTGTTTCTGATTAAATCAATTTTTATGGAGGAAGAGAATTATGAAAAAGTTATTCTCATTATTGATTCTTGTTGCTCTTTTGGCAACATTGACAATTCTTGTGGCGTGTAAGCAAGAACAACCTGAATTTAAAGGGCCTGAAAATGAAGTGCCCCACGTACACAAGTATGATAAAAAGGTAGTTGAACCTACTTGTGATAGCGAAGGTTATACAGAACACACTTGTAAGGATTGCGGTTATTATTATCGTGATAATATTGTAGAGGTAAATCCTAATAAGCATACAAAGCTTAAAGAGTCTGTTTATAACCCTAAAGACTGTACAGAAAAGAAGATTACAATAAAAGAATGTCTTGATTGCGGTTTTACTCAAACTATTGAAGGTAAAGCAGGTAATCACGTATATGATGAATCTCGTCCTATCGAGGTTCTTGATCCTACTTGTACCGAAAAGGGTCATTACAAGTATGAATGTCTTTTGTGTGGATATATAAGAACAGATAGCCGTCCCGCTCCCGGACACTGTTGGGGCGAATGGATTGTTGACGTTGCACCTGTTTGCTCAATAAATAGTGTTTCAGCGGGTGAGCAGCATAGAGAATGTTCAGCATGTGATGCAGAAGAGCACGATATAGTTCTTCCTCACAAGTCAACAACTTCTGGAACTGTGGTTCTTCCCACTTGTACAACAGTTGGTTATACCGAATACGTTTGTGATGATTGTGGTACAACATATCGCAGAGATTTCAAAGAACCTCTTGGACATGATTACTGCCCCGCACACGAGGTTGAGGGTAAGCCAGGACTTTGGTGTACGCATTGTGAAATTTGCGGTTACTCAAAGATTGAAGAAAAATAATCAGAATAATTAACATAGGAGGATTAAATTATGAATAAAATATTTTCTATAGTACTTATTGCTGTATTATTGATTACTGCTATTTCACTTGCTTCTTGTAAAAAAGAAGAGCCCGAATGTGGACATCATGATTTTATAGATGAAGTGGTTGATTCAACTTGCGAAGAAAAAGGTTATGTAAGTCACGTTTGCTCAGTTTGTGGATACATGTATAAGGATAACTATTCCGAAGAACATCACTTTGTTGATACACTTGTTGCTCCCACTTGTAATAAAGAGGGCTACACTAAGCGCGTTTGCTCTGATTGCGGTTATGAAAAACGTGAGAATATCACACCTGTTGACTCCAAAAATCACGTTGCATTTGAATGGGTAAGTACAGTTGCTCCCACTTGCACAGAATTCGGTTATGATATCGAAGCTTGTATGGATTGCTCTTATCAGCATAGAGCAAATTATACAGCTCCTGCTCACTCTTGGTCTCATACAGAGAATGAGGAATGGCCTTTGGCTTCCGATGTTACTTGCTTTGACCACGGTGTTCGCAGAAGAACTTGTACGGTTGAAGGTTGTGGTGCACTTGAAGAAGTTATTGAATTAGAACCTTCTCACGTTCAGGATAATTTCACAGTTTCTTCCGCTAACGGCTTGATGACATATTACTGCGATTGCGGTAATTTCTCTTACACAACCGATGAATACGTTGACGTTCTTGCTCTTGAGCTTATGACAGCTGAAGATGGAACACAGTATTACGTTGTTAAGGGCTTTAAGGAAGGCATGAAGAATCCTACATTCTATGTTCCTTTCTCAGTAGACAACATTTTGGTTACTGAAATTGCTGCAAATGCATTTATGAACAATACTGATCTTGAATCAGTTCGTATTGCTGTTACTGTTACAAAGATTGGCGCGTTTGCTTTCAGCGGATGCACCGGCTTGAAGACCGTTTACTATGATGGTACTATGGCACAGTGGAATGCAATTAACTTTGTTGATGGCTGGAATTACGGTGCAGGAAACTTCACAGTTATCTGCTCTGACGGAGTAATTAACCAATAATTAAATATTTAACCGCCGTGGTTACCACGGCGGTTTTTGTTTTTACTGTGTGTTCAAATTTTGATTTATCGGGGAGATAGTTAAGTTAAGACAGCTCAAGCCGCTTGGGCTCGCGCTTTTGAAAAAGCGCGGCAAAACAATCGCGTGGGTTTATGCTGACTCTACGTAAATTTTCGATAAAACACGAGTGTTTTATCGGTTCACTTGCTAAAATCCTTTTACGAAAATGAATTTTCGACAAGGATTTCATCAACTGAACTACGAAAACCAAATCAAAGATTTGGTTTTCTAAAATTAACTTTGACTATGCGTAGCCGTTTTGATAGCACTATTCGTACGCTTTGGAGTAGCAAATCACAGATTTTCGAGGTGCCTGTTAAACACCGAGAAAATTGTTATGTGTTG
>JAGBYG010000054.1 GCA_017628875.1 Clostridia bacterium | reverse complement strand
GGCAAAACAATCGCGTGGGTTAGTGCTGATTTGGCGTAAATTTTCGATAAAACACTTGTGTTTTATCGGTACAAATAACAAAATATCCTTATGAAAATAAATTTTCAACGGCTATTTTATTATTCGTACTACGAAAACCAAATCAAAGATTTGTTTTTCTAAAATTTACTTTGACTATGCGTAGCCGTTTTGATAGCAATATCCTTACGCTTTGTAGTAGCAAATCACAGATTTTCGAGGTAAGGAGAAAATCGTTATGTGTTGTTTTGCTTTATAAAACAACACGATTTGCGCGGAGTCTGTGGACTTAGCACAAATAATATGGCTGCCCGGCAAAGCGCTATAAAAGTTTTTGCCAAGCTTTTTTTAAAAAGCGTAAAATTGCTATTTAACTAACTTTCCGTTTTCTATATCTTCGATAAGAGATAATCTTTTTACGTGTCTGTCGCCCTCGAATTCAGCGTTAACAAAATTGTCAACAAGGTCAAGAGCAAGTCCTGCGCCAACAACACGCGCGCCAAGGCAAAGGAAGTTTGCGTTGTTGTGAAGACGAGTAAGTCGAGCAGAGAAGGTGTCGGAGCAGCAAGCCGCACGAATACCGTGATGCTTATTTGCCGCCATACTCATTCCAATTCCCGTGCCGCAAACGAGAATACCGAGCTCTGCGCTTCCGTCAAGAACCTTTTGACAAGCCAGGGAAGCAAAAACAGGATAATCGCAGCTGTCTGCACTATTGGTGCCAACGTCAATAACGTTAAATCCCTTTGCTTCAAGATGCGCTTTGATTGTATTTTTAAGTTCAAATCCGCCGTGGTCTGCGCCAAGTACTATAGTTTTCATAAATATTATTGCCCTTTCTTTTCTGCTTCAAGTCTTTCAAGTCGCTCTCTCTCTGCTTGAGAAGCGCGAAGATATATGGGAGATAACTCAATATCCGTTGTGAGAAGCTCCTGCTTTGTTGCTTCAAGCGCGCAAAGTGCAACCGAATATGCGCTTTGGTACTGATAAAGTAGGGGAGTATCCTCTGTATTTATCTTCGTGAACGCATTTTTAGCGATGTCATATCCGTCGCCACAAAGATAAATTTTCTTGTCTGTATATTTTCTGAGTTCTTCCTCAAGGTCGAAAACAGAAATCAATCTATCCTCGCAAATGCGAGTGAGTTTTCCGTTCTCGCAAAGGAAAAGAGCATTATAAAGCTGACTTCTGCGCGCGTTCATTACGGGACAAACTATTCCGTCTGCATAAAGAAGATTGTGCGCGAGCGCATCAAGGCTGGACACGGGAGCGCAGGGCTTGTTTTTGTCAAACGCAAGTCCCTTTATTGTTGCCGCTCCTATTCTTACACCCGTGAACGAGCCGGGACCCGCAGAACAAGCGAAAAGGTCAATATCATCAACCGTTAACTTCAATACCTTTAACGAAGCCTCAATCATTGGAAGCAATGTTTCGCTGTGCGTGTTTCCGTTATTTATTGAAAATTGAGCAAGGAGCTTTTCATTTTCAGTTATCGCAACCGTCGAAACGATTGCAGTTGAGTCAAGAGATAAAATTTTCATATTGATCTCCTTTTGTTGTGAAATGTTTGTGTTTCAAATTTTGATTTATAGGGGAGAAGTTACAAAGTAAAGGATTGTCACTTTTTCGAGAAAAAGTAACCAAAAAGCTTTTGTAGAGCTTTGCCCAACAGCCGTATAGTTTGAGCAGACTCCACAGACTCCGCGCAACTCGCGTGACTCACTTCTTCGCGCTCGTCACAAATGTTTTTACCGCACAAGTGCGATAAAAACCGCGCCTTGCT
>JAGBYG010000053.1 GCA_017628875.1 Clostridia bacterium | reverse complement strand
TCGCGCAAGATTTCGCGCAAATCGTGTCAACGAGTTGACACATAACGATTTTTAAAGCATTTTAACAGGCGCTTTAAAAATCTGTGATTTGCTACCACAAAGCATAGGTCTTTTGCTATCTAAAAAACTATGTGCTGTGTAGCAAGGCGCGTTTCTTTGTTTGATCGCAAACAAGGAAACATTTGTGACGTAAGTCACGCGCGTTGCGCGAAGTCTGTGGAGTTAGCACAAACTATAGGACTGTTGGGCGTAGCGCCACAAAAGCTTTTTGGTTACTTTTTCTCGAAAAAGTGACAATGTTTTTGTTTTAACTAACTCCCCGACAACTCCCAATTTACCAAGCAAGGAAAAGTGCTAAAACAACTGCAACTGCCAAAATGGAGTCAAATCTGTCAAGCACACCGCCGTGACCGGGGAAAATTTTTCCATAGTCCTTGATCCCGTATGTTCTCTTAATAACTGACATAGAAAGGTCGCCGATCATAGAAACTATTGCAGAGAGAAAACCTGCAAATGCGAGCAACACAAGGCTAATATCGTGCTGTGTAAAATTATTCACTATCGCGCCATAAACAATGAAAAGGATGATACAGAACTCTGTTCCTCCAATAGCACACTCAACTGTCTTTTTAGGACTAACTGCCGAAATGAGCTTGTGCTTTCCAAAAAGCATACCTGTAAAATATGCAAAGGTATCAGTTACCCACGCACCGATAAATATGAAATACCAATAATATTCACCGCCCAAGCTATCACGAATCAAAACTATTGATGAAGTTGCACTAATTATGTAAAGTGAAACAAGAACGCTCGCAAGCATCTTGTTCATATCCACGTTCTGATCTTTTTGATATGAGAATACCCAAACACCAAGAAGATAGAGCACATAAATTCCCAACACTACGAGCAACGCATCATAGCTTCTAACCGTTCTATAAGGCATCACCGATGAAAGTGAAGCAACCAACTGAGCATCCAAGGTATATCTAACAACAAACGGAGCAGCTAAAGCAAGGAAATAAAGCGGAACCGAAATCAAAAGATTTTTTCTCGTTCCCATACAGCCAAGAAGCTCCCAAACTCCTACAGCACCAAGCACTGCCCAAACGATTGGGAAAGCTATCGTGCCCGAAAAAATACAAATCGGGATAGCCACCAATAAAAGTACGATTGCAGTAATAACTCTTTGTTTCATAAAAACACTCCTTCTCAAAGTCCGCCGTATCTGCGGCGTCTTGAATAAAAATCATTAATAGCTAAAATAAGGTCTTCGTCAGTAAAATCAGGCCAAAGCACGTCTGTAAAATAAAGCTCGGAATATGACGATTGCCAAAGCAAGAAGTTTGACAAACGTCTTTCACCCGCAGTGCGAATAATCATATCGGGCTCAACGCAATCCTCGGTGTAAAGAGCCAAAGAAAGATTTTCTTTGTTTATCTCTTTGCCCTCGTTGACAAGCTTTTTACAAGCATAAACAATCTCGTCCCTGCCACCGTAATTTATAGCCACGTTCAAGGTTTTCCCAAACTGTTTACTTTCATTTTCAAGTTTTTCTATTTTGTTTCTCAAGGATTTGTCAAGTCCAGCTTTATCTCCGATAACGCGAAAACGCACTTCTCTTTTGATAAGTGAGTCACCGCACTTGTCAAGATACATAGAAAGAAGTCCCATTATCGTCTTTATTTCCGCAGGAGGACGCTTCCAGTTTTCAGTTGAAAAAGCATAGAACGTAACTGCCTCAAGTCCGAAATCAAAGCAAGTGTTTGCCACTCGCTCAAATACCTTGACCCCTTCCTTGTGCCCCTCTGGACGTTCCATTCCGCGCGCCTTAGCCCAACGTCCGTTGCCGTCCATAATAAAGGCAATATGCTTTAAATTTTCATCCACTTTAAATGTATTTTTGTTTTCCAATTTTTTATACCTCTTTTTAAGCAATGTTGATAATGTGATAAATAAATCAATACCGACGGTGAAATATACTGTCAAAGGACATCAAACACATCTAACAACTTTTGTCAAATTATCAACGTTGCCAAATATTCCAATAAGGCGGGAATTTAAAAGCCCCGCCTTATTGATAAACAGCTATTAGATAGCCATAATTTCCTTTTCCTTCTTTGCAGAGCAAGCGTCAACCTCTTTGATATAGTTATCTGTGAGATCCTGAACTTTCTTTTCTGCATTCTTAACGTCATCCTCAGTAAGCTCGCCGTCCTTTTTGCCCTTCTTAATAGCATCGTTAGCATCACGGCGAATGTTACGAATAATAACCTTTGTATCCTCGCCCATCTTCTGAATCTGCTTCTTGAGTTCCTTACGTCTTTCCTCTGTTACCTGAGGGAATACAAGGCGGATTACCTTACCGTCATTGGAGGGGTTGATACCAATATCACTCATAAGGATCGCCTTTTCGATTGCCTTCAATGTAGAAGCATCATAGGGAGTGATTGTAAGTGTTCTTGAGTCAGCCATTCTGATATCTGCCATAGTGTTAACGGGAGTGGGAGAGCCATAGTACTCAAATGTTACTCTGTTAAGCACACCTGCATTTGCCTGACCTGCTCTGATGGATTGAAGATTGTAATCGTAGGAAGCGATTGTTTTCTTCATCTTTTCTTCAAATTCTTTAATGTTGAATGCCATAATTTTTACCTCGTTTATTTATTCTTTCCAATTTTTATCTATGTAATTCAGTTCCCATTTTCTCGCCCATAATAACGCGATAAATGTTGTTGGGATCGCTAAGCGCAAAGGCATAGCACTTAATATCGTTCTCCATGCAGAACGCACTTGCGGGAATGTCAAGAGCTTTAAGCTCCTTGTCAAGAATTTCGCGATATGTAATTTCATCATATCTCTTTGCCGTCTTGTCAACGTGGGGGTCGGCAGTATAAATACCGTCAATATTCTTCGCCATAAGGATAACGTCAGCACCAATTTCAGCTGCGTGAATTGCAGCAGCCGTATCGGTTGAGAAGAAAGGCATACCCGTGCCTCCGCCGATGATAACAACCTCACCCTCGTCAAGATGACGTCTTGCATCTCTGATGCGATAAGGATCTGCAAAGGAGTTCACCTCCATAACCATCATCGCGCGTGATTTAAGTCCAACGCTATTAAAGGTTTCCTCAAGTGCCAAAGAATTTATTGCAGTCGCAAGCATACCCATCTGGTCTGCCTTTGCCCTGTCCATTTTGCCACTCTGTCTGCCGCGCCAAATGTTTCCCGCACCAACAACAACGGCAATCTGCACCCCTTCGGCAATACATTTTTTAAGCACGTTTGCTATTTGCTCAATGTATTCAAAATTGAGAATACCGTTGCAATCCTTTGCAAGTGCTTCGCCCGAGAGTTTAAGAAGAACCCTTTTGTATTTTGGAGTTAAATTTTCCATTTTCTCTCCCTCCATTTTAAATAATTTTTCCCAAAATATGAAAATCAAACTTTTCTACTCTATATAATACTATTTTTTTTATGATTTGTAAAGAGTTTTTTATAAATTTATTATAAATAATTTATATATTAGCGAATATCGTAAAAAACAGGGGCATATCATAGCAAAAAAACGAGGTGAATTATGCGCGCTTTAGTAGTTATCGGCACTCGTCCTGAAGCCATAAAAATGCTCCCACTTGTCAAGGAAATGAAAAAACAAAAAGAATTCGAAACGCTTGTCTGCTTCAGCGGACAGCACGAAACACTTGCAAATAACGTTTTTGAATTGTTTGATATAACACCAGACTACCGTTTTTTAGGATTGCAAAAAAACATCTCACTAAACGAAATGACAACATCATTTCTTAATTATTTTGATACGCTTTTTAAAGAAATTACACCCGATATTATACTTGTTCACGGTGATACAACCACAGCGTTTTGCGCTTCACTTGCAGGATTTTATCAAGGAATAAAAATCGCTCATATAGAGGCAGGACTTCGCACATTCAACCACCTCTCTCCCTTTCCCGAAGAATTTAACAGAGCCGCAATAGACACACTCTCCACTCTCCATTTTGCGCCCACAAACGAAAGCGCAAAAAATCTAATAAGAGAGGGCAGAAGGTCAGTATTTACAACGGGTAACACCTGCATTGATGCTTTTAAATATACTCTTTGTGAAAACTATTTTTCGCCCATTTTAAAAGAAGCCCAAAACAAAAAAATTATTCTTATAACAACACATCGCAGAGAAAATTTGGGTGACAAAATGTCCTCTTCTCTTTCGGGTATCAAAGATGCCCTGCAAGACAGAAATGACGTTTTTGCCATCATCCCAACTCACCCCAATCCTCTTGTAAAAAACGCAGTTGAAAGTATTTTTCACAGCATCAAAAATATTAAGATTTGTCCTCCGCTCCCCCTTTATGATTTTCACAATATTCTTGCGCGCTCACACCTTATAATAAGTGATAGCGGCGGCATCCAAGAGGAGGCGGCATATCTCGGTATTCCTCTTTTCTTGCTTCGTGACACCACCGAGCGAATCGAATGCATAAACAAAAATGCAAAAATGATAGGCACTGAAAAAGAGCGTGTTTTTAACGAAATAACACAAGCATTAAATAATCCGCATATTCTAAAAAATATGCAGCAAAAATCCCTCACCTTCGGAGATGGAAACGCAAGTAAAAAAATTGTCAAAAACCTCTTGTCATTATTGAAAAAAGATGATATAATAAAGTGAATTAATATGTAATCCTATAAAAAAAGGAGAATTTTATGAAAATTAACGACCTTAAAAATCAAATTTCAAATGGCATGTTTGACGCTAAATTTACCGAGCTTTACGATGCCGCTCAGGTGGTAGCTCAAAGAGAGCGTTACATAAGCGCAATTGACAGCTTTGCTTCCATTTTCGGTAACGAGCACGACGTAAATCTCTATTCCGTTGCAGGCAGAAGTGAGCTTGCAGGCAACCACACCGACCACAACTGCGGCAAGGTAATCGCTGCGTCAATCAATCTTGACATCATCGCAGTTGTTGCTCAAAACAATAGCACCGTAATAAATCTTAAGAGCGAGGGCTTTAATCAGCTCGCAATAGATTACACACAGTATAGCGAACCAAACTCCGATCATTTCGGCACAAGTGCTTCTCTTATCGCGGGTATGTGTCGCGGCTTCTCTGATAACGGCTACAGCATCGGTGGTTTTGACGCATATTGCACATCAAGTGTTCTTCGCGGCTCGGGACTTTCTTCAAGTGCCGCATTTGAAGATATGATCGGCAATATCTTAAGCCACGAGTTCAATAACGGAAACGTGTCAAACGTTGAAATCGCTAAGCTTGCGCAGTATTCCGAAAACGTATTCTTCGGTAAGCCCTGCGGTCTTATGGACCAGGTAGCTTGTGCTTACGGAGGTATCGTTTCTATTGATTTTGAGGATACCAAAAATCCCAAAATTGAGCAAATCGATTTTGACCTTACCAAAGCAGGATATAATCTCTGCATCGTTGATACAGGTGGAAATCACGCAGACCTTACCGATGATTACGCTTCAGTGCCCTCTGAAATGAAGGCAGTTGCTGCACTTCTCGGTAAAACTCATCTTCGCCCCTGCGACGAGAAAAGCGTTCTTGCAAATGCTAAGGAAATCCGCGAAAAATGCGGTGACCGCGCGCTTATGAGAGCAATCCACTTCTTCCGTGAAAACGGCAGAGTTGACACAATGAAAGCGGCTCTTAAAAATAACGATTTGAATACATATTTCTCAGGTGTTCTTGAATCAGGCAAATCCTCATTCTGCTATTTGCAGAACGTTTATACAACCAAAAACGTTGCTGAACAGGGTCTTTCCCTCGCTCTTTGCTTGACAGAGGGCTTTATGAATGGCAAAAAAGGTGCATTCCGTGTGCACGGCGGCGGCTTCGCAGGAACTATTCAAGCATATATTACAGAAGCAGACGTTGAAGATTATAAATCCCTTATGGACTCCGTTTTCGGTGAAGGCGCGTGCCTCGTTCTCCGCGTTCGTAAGGATGGAGCAATCAAGGTAAACTAATGGCAAATTACTCCATTACTTCCCTTTATTCCGGCTCAAAGGGTAACTCCGTTCTCATCGAAAGCGATAATACCAAAATTTTGATAGATGCAGGCAAAAGCGCGCGTGCGCTTTGTAATGCACTTTCAGAAATCGGCAAAAGCATAGACGAAATCGATGCAATTTTTATCACTCACGAGCACAATGACCATATCGGCGCGCTTGAAATATTGCTAAAAAAACACAAAATTCCCGTGCATATCGTTGAAATGAGCGCAAAAAAACTCTTGATGCGATCAAAAGATGTTTTTGAGGATATTCTCTGTCTTCACACTCCGATTTTCACAGAAAATATCGGAAATATGAAGATAACGAGCTTCCCGACTCCCCACGATAGCGAATATTCCGTTGGTTATCGTATTGAAATTGGAGAAGCTTGCATTGGATATGCAACGGATATCGGATATATAACGAAAGAAATCAAGGTGGCTCTTTCGGGTTGCGAAAGCGTGGTGCTTGAATGTAATCACGACGAGGAAATGCTGTTGAACGGCTCATACCCATACGATTTAAAGCTCCGTATAAGATCAAAGCGCGGACACCTTTCAAATCACGACTGCGCCGAGTTTGCAAGTGATCTTTGTCTTATCGGCACTAAAAATATTCTCCTTGCCCACTTAAGCGAGGAAAATAACGATCCCGACCTTGCCTTTGACGAGGTTTGGAGTGCAATTTCAGACGAAACCGTCAACCTCAAAATCGCCTCGCAATATCAACCTGTTAAACTTATTTAAGGAAAATAATATGTTAAACGTTAAAATCTACGTCACAGGCACACTCAAGGAGCAGTATTATAAGGACGCCATTGCGGAATACAAAAAACGTCTTAATGCCTATTGTAAGCTCGACATAATCGAATATAAGGAGTATAAGATCCCCGAAAATCCGTCAGAAAAACAGATCGAACAGGCGCTTGCGGTTGAGGGTCAAAAAATTCTCTCGGATATTTCACCCAAGGCATACAAGATCGCAATGTGTGTTGAAGGTAAACAGCTTTCAAGCGAGGAATTTGCAGAAAAACTTGACCAAATCTCCACAACAAATGGCGAGCTTGCCATAATTATCGGAAGTTCATATGGACTTTCCGACGAATTAAAACGCGCTTGCGACTATCGTTTATCCGTGTCAAAAATGACACTCACCCACCAAATGCTCCGCGTGTGGCTCGTCGAGATAATCTACCGTTGCCTCTCCATCAACCACGGTGGAAAATATCATAAATAAAAGCAAAAGGACTCAATTTGAGTCCTTTTTATTTTATAGATTGAATTTTTCTTTTATCATCTTCGCCACAACGTCGGGAGCGAGGTTTGTA
>JAGBYG010000001.1 GCA_017628875.1 Clostridia bacterium | reverse complement strand
TCACGCTTGGTTCTTGAAGGACGCTTTGAACGTTATTTCGACTCCTTTTCGCTCTGCTTTTAATTACTGCGCAGATGGATTACAGGGATTTATAGATTATTTTACGGAATTTGACCGAATTTCCAAGGAAAATGAGGAGTTACGCAAAGAGAACGAGGAGTTGAAAAAGCTTCAAGCCGACCTTGAGGTGCTCAAGGAGGAGAATGCTTGGCTCCGAGATTTTCTCGATATTAAAAATCAAAACGCGATATTTGATTTTACAGATGCTGTGATTATTGGTAAAAATTCAGGCACTTCACATCGCACCTTGACCTTGAATAAGGGCTCATTACACGGAATTGAGGTGGGAATGGTTGTTATTGCAGGCGAGGGACTTGTTGGACGAATTACCGAGGTTGGACTCAACACAAGTGAAGTGGTTTGTATTTCTGACGTTTCATCATCTATGGGTGCGCTTGTTGAACGTTCTGCTATGATTGGCATTGTCGAAGGATACTACGATGGAAATTGCCGCTTCCTTTATACCACGGGATTTGCCGATGCTTCCGATATTGTTGTTGGCGATACTATTGTCAGCAGCGGCAAGGGAAGTATTTATCCTTACGGACTTAAAATTGGTACTGTAACTGACGTTCAGCTTGATGATGCGAGCCGTTCTATTATTGCAACAATTAAACCGTCGGTTGACTTTGATAATTTGAATAGAGTGATGATAATTAAATCATATACAGTGGAATAGTATGACTAAGAAAGAAAAAAGAGAAAGAATTGCTCTGATTATTGTTGAGCTTAAGAAAATATATCCCGAAGCTGTGTGCGCTCTTGAATTTGGTGGTGAAGCGTGGAAGTTGCTTGTTATGGGGCGACTTTCGGCACAGTGCACCGATGCGCGTGTGAATATCGTTTGTAGGGAATTGTTTGCAAAGTTTCCCACTTGTGAAGCTTTGGCGAAAGCAAGCTATGAGGAAATTGAGGAAATAATCCGCCCCTGTGGGCTATTCAGAACAAAGGCGAAGAGTATTAAGGATGCTTGTGCGATGCTTATAGATGAATACAGTGGTGTGTTGCCCGATGATATGGACGAGCTTTTGAAATTCCCCGGTGTGGGCAGAAAAATTGCTAATCTTTTGCTTGGTGATATATTCCACAAGCCCGCAATCGTTGCGGATACGCATATGATAAGAATTTGCGGAAGATTTGGAATGTATCCGCAAAAGTTAAAAGATCCTCACAAGGTTGAGCTTATTATGAGTGAGCTTGTAGATTCTAACGAGCAGAGTGACCTTTGTCACAGAATAGTGCAATTTGGACGTGATGTTTGCTCGGCTCGTGCACCGAAATGTAATGAATGTCCTATATCTCACCTTTGTGAGATGGGAAGGAAGGTAAATGATGTTTGAAAGTAACATAACCTTTATCGGAATGCCAGGTGCGGGTAAGAGCACGGTTGGTGTTGTGGTTGCAAAGCTACTTTGCAAGACATTTATTGACGTGGATTTGCTTATTCAAAACAGAGAAGGTAAGCGACTTCATAAAATTATTGATGAGATTGGCAACGATGGATTTTTAAAGCTTGAAAATGATACGATTGCAAATCTTAATGTACATAATTCGGTTATTTCAACCGGTGGAAGCGCGATTTTTGGCAAGGAAGCAATGGAGCATCTTAAAAAGACGTCTACGGTAGTTTACATAAAGGTGTCCTATGAAACTCTTGAAAAAAGATTAAAAAGTTTGAAGCGCAGGGGAGTTATCTTTGAAGAAGGTCAGACCTTGCGAGATATTTATGAGATTCGTACACCTCTTTACGAGAAATATGCGGACTATGTTATTGAAAGCAATAATGATAGTGATATTCAAGAGGTGGCGATGAAAATTGTTGAATATTTTGAACAATAGTAACATATGTAAATTGTTAAAATTTGTCGGATACTTCGTCATTTTACACAATAAATATATATAGAGTTTATACTTTTTGTATAAGTGGGAGAATTGAAAAAACCTTAAAAAAATCCTTTGACAAAATGTATAAAAAAGTATATAATTAATAAGTAAAAATAAAAATCTATAAAGGAGATTTGCGATGAATAAGGTAATTTGCAAGGTTACATACGATACAGAAGTAGATACTCTCGTTAAGAAGGTTACTTTTGGTTACTATGGTGATTCTGCTGGTTATGAAGAAATTCTTTTCGTAACAGCTAAGGGCAACTACTATCTCTATGGAAACGGTGGAGCTGATTCCGTTTACCCCACAGAGAGCATTAAGAGAATGAGCAAGGCAAACGCTGAAGCTTGGCTCGCAGAACACAACTAATAAATATATTTGAGGGGCAAAAATTTGCCCCTCAATATGCACCAATGGCGGAATTGGCAGACGCGCCAGACTTAGGATCTGGTGTCCCCGACGTGAAGGTTCAAGTCCTTTTTGGTGCACCAAAAATCAAAAAAGAGGGCTTGACCCTCTTTTTTTTGATTTTTTTATACAGATTATATGCTTGAACTTCAATTCGCCTAGCGAATTGCACTCTTGCGAGCAGTAATTATCAAATTAGTAGAAACACTCGCGCAAAAGAGGTTCCTAAGTCCTTTTTGGTGCACCAGCGGC
>JAGBYG010000052.1 GCA_017628875.1 Clostridia bacterium | reverse complement strand
TCTGTGATGATTAATAACCGCAATCGCATCGGGAAGCTTGTCCTGACATTCGTGATGATCGGTCACAACAACGTCAATCCCGAGAGAGGCAGCAAATTTAACCTCTTCAACGGCAGTAATACCCGTATCAACGGTGATTATCAACGAAACACCGTAGGTTGACAAGAGTTCTATTGCATCATTTGAAAGCCCATACCCTTCGCCAACACGGTTAGGAATATAGTAGCTCACCTGCGCGCCAAGATTTTTAAGATAGAGATAAAGCATTGTAACAGAGGTAACTCCGTCAACGTCATAATCTCCATAAATTACTATTCTCTCGTTGTTTTCAAGAGCTTGTCTAACACGCTCAACCGCCTTTTCAACGTCCTTTAAAAGTAGGGGCGAATACATAAGTGCATCACCAAAATTCAAAAATTTTGATGCTTCCTCTGAACTTTTAAATCCGCGGTTATAAAGCAAAGAGGCAACGATTTCGGAAATATTATTGCCAAGAGCAATTTCAGATATTATATTTTGATTTTCGTCCGTAGGACGGTATTTAGATGACCAAACTGTCTTTCTCTGATTCATTTTCGTTCCCTCCTTTACTCAAATTTAAACCTTAGATTTTTTCATTATTTCAAGCGCGACCTTTATTCCGTCAACTGCGGAGCTCATAATTCCACCCGCATATCCCGCACCTTCTCCACAGGGATAAATAAACGGATTGGAAATCGCGCTCAAATTTTCATTTCTCATTATTCTGACGGGCGCAGAGGTTCTTGTTTCAACTCCCGTAAGAACTGCATCAGAAACCGCAAAGCCCTTTAATCTTTTATCAAATATTGTAAATCCCTCTTGCAATCGGGTACTTACAAAACTCGGCAAAATATTATGAAGATTTGTAACAGTAACCCTGTTTCCATTTGCATAAGTGGGCATTATTCTTGAAGGTGCCGCGCTCACTTTTTCTTCAAGAAAATCACCCATAAGCTGTATGGGAGCATAGTAATCTCCGCCGCCTGCCATATAAGCTCTTTTTTCAAGATTTTCTTGAAATTCTATTGCCTTATGGGGATCGTTTCCGTAATCGTCAGTATTCACCGATACGTTAACTGCGCAGTTTGCGTTTTTGCCGTCACGGGCAAATTTACTCATACCGTTAACGCAAACGCCATATTCTTGCGAGGTCGCTGGAACAACCTCACCTCCGGGACACATACAAAATGTATAAACACCTCTTTTGCCATTTGTATCGGAAAGATTATATTCTCCAACGCTGAGCTTCGGATGATTTGCATATTTCCCATACAATGCTACGTTTATATCCTCTTGCAAATGCTCAACCCTAACACCAATCGAGAACGGCTTTGGCTCAATCACAAAATTGTGAATTAAAAGCATTCTATAGGTATCTCTTGCACTATGTCCAAGCGCCAAAACAAGTGATGAAGTTGAAAAATCTCCCTTTGTTGTAGAAATGGTCACACTATCTGAATGCACCGTAATATCATCCATTCTGCAACGGTATATTACCGTACCGCCAAGATCTTCGATTCTTTTAAGAATATTATCAACCACACTTGTCAACACATCGGTTCCGATATGTGGCTTGGATTTAGTCAATATTTCTATTGGTGCACCAAATTCAACGAATCTTGAAAGCACGTAATCACATCTAACATCATTAATCCTCGTCGTCAGCTTGCCGTCTGAAAACGTACCTGCACCGCCTGCTCCAAATTGAACGTTCGATTCGGTATCAAGATTGCCTGTAAGAACAAATTGCTCAAACGCTCGTGTTCTGTCAGCAACGCAATCACCTCTATCAATAATTACAGGACAATATCCGTTTTCTGCAAGCAAAAGCGCACAAAACATACCTGCAGGGCCCATACCGACAACAAGCGGTCTATTGTTCAAGGGGAGTTCACCATACTCAATATTTAAATCCCCAGAATCAATAACCTTAATATGTGGAATTGACTTGATATTTATATTCTGCTTTGTTTCTGCCAAAACGGAATAAACGAAAAGAATATTATTTTTATCCCTTGCATCAATTGATTTTTTATATATTGAAAAGTCAAAATCAGCGGCATTGATATTATTCTTGCTTAAATACTTCTTTGCCCGAAAGAAAACTAAGGATTCATCATCATCAAGTCTAATTTTTATATTATTTATCAGAATTTTACTCATTAAATTATTTTTTATTAGTCATCAACTTTATCTCAACACTTTTAGTGTGACTGTGAACACCTTGAGGATACTCTATCGCATAATCTACGGTGGTATCGTAATCCGTTATTTTGGAGCGTTCCACGTATACCGTGATCGTGTTATCGCTTATTGAGTTTATTACAGATTCTTCCCCATAAACACTAATCTTCATCTTATTAGGTACTATATATTCATTGAGACTGCCATTCACAAGAACAATGTCAACCGTAACTTCCTTTTGAATAATTGGGTCATCAACATAATTAACATAGCACCAAATCAAAAAGGCTCCTATAATACAAACTATAAAAACAAGAACGTCTGATTTTTTAAATCTTTTTTGTCTATATTCATCAGCTTTATCAACAAACTCTACCTTTTGCACTTCAGGACTGTCTGCAGTTGTAAAATTGATATTCATATTTTATTCTCCTTGTTCTTTTGAGATTTTTTACTTGATTTTGAACGTTTCTGGGGTTTGATTTCTTCATTTGGCAAAAGATATTGAGAGAGCTCTGCTTTAAGAGTTTGGAAATTGTAATTTTGTTTTAATTGACCTTTATGTGCAATTGAAATAATACCATTTTCTTCAGAAACTACAATAACTATCGCATCGCTTACTTCAGTAATACCAATCGCAGCTCTGTGCCTTGTTCCAAGATTTTCATCAATATCATATCTCATAGAAAGAGGCAAAAAGCACCCTGCGGAATACAATCTGAAATTTCTGACAATAACTGCTCCGTCATGAAGAGGCGCCTTATTGAAAAAAATGTTTTTCAATAGTTGTGAAGAAATCTGTGCATTAAGCACTGTACCTGTTTTGATATGTTCACCAAGCTTGGTTTCTCTCTCAATAACTATAAGTGCTCCTGTTTTTTCCATAGAAAGAGCACAAGCGGTTTCAGTGATAGTGGAAATCGTATTTAAAATATAGCCGTTAGTTTTAGTATCGTTAGTTATATGCTTTATATTTGAAATTGGAGCATTACCTATATTTTCAAGTGCCAAACGGAGCTCTGGTTGGAACATAATGATAATGGCAATAATTCCTACCTGGTAGAATTTAGAGAAAATAAACACCATGGCCTTCATATCCAATATCCAAGTAAAAATCATAAAAGCAGTCACCCAAAGCAGTCCTCTGAAAAGCCTTGCACCTCTTTTATCCCAAAAATACTTGACAAGCAAAAACAAAGCAACCGAAATCAATGCAATATCAAATACATCGCTAATTCGAATATGCTCAATTCTATGAATTACATGCAACTCAATTATTTGTGCCAAGTGTTGAATTATTGTCCTAAACATTTCCATAACATTCGCTCCTTATTATTCATCCCCATTAAAATGGGGTTAAAATATCGTTTATATTATATTATATCATATATATTTAAAAATTACAAATACTTTTTTATAAAAAATGCAGATTTTTTGAGATTTTTTTACATAAAAATCGTCCTGCGAAAGCATAATTCTCGCAGGACGATTTTAAGATGTATTTTATTGATTATTAGTCGCAGTTTTCCCAGTTGTGATAAACGTTCATAACGTCATCGTGATCCTCAAGATTTTCAAGCAAAAGATTCATATATTTGATGTCTTCAGGATTATCAAGAGTAACGTAGTTAGAAGCGATTTTATCCTTTTCGCAGGACTCACTCTCATAGCCCGCAGCAACAAGTGCATCGTTCACGGCATAAAGATCATCGGGCTCGGTATAAATCTCAAATACTTCACCCTCAGATGCAAAATCAGAAGCACCTGCCTCAAGGGCGGTCTCCATAAGCGCATCCTCGTCGCTAACGTTTTCCTTAAGAATGATAATAACACCCTGATCGGAGAAAAGGTAGCTTACGCAACCCGTTTGACCAAGATTACCTTTAAATTTTGAAAAATAGGAACGAACGTCACCCGCTGTTCTGTTTCTGTTATCGGTTGATGCTTCAACGATTACTGCAATACCTGCAGGACCATAGCCCTCATATACGATTTCCTCGTATGTAGTATTAGTTTCGCCAAGAGCTTTTTTAATTGTGCGCTCAATATTATCGTTAGGCACGTTATTTGACTTTGCCTTTTGAATAAGATCTCGAAGCTTTGCGTTAACTGTGGGGTCACCGCCGCCCGCCTTTACCGCGATTGTGATTTCCTTACCGATTTTTGTAAATATTTTCGCCTTTTGAGCATCTGTCTTTTCTTTTTTGTGTTTAATATTGTTCCATTTACTATGTCCGGACATTTTTAGTACCTCTCTTTTAATAACTCGTTAATTGTATCACTTGATTTAAATAATGTCAATACCCGATTTAGATTTTTTCGGTTTTCTTAAGACAAATAAGCTCAAATGCATTGCCAAGAACGTAATTAGTTGCCTTGGTAAGAGCAACTCTTGTTGACAAAACGTCAATGTCGGTTGCAGAAAGAATTTGACAGTTATGATAGAATCTGTTGAACGCAGTTGCCACGTCAAGAATGTATCTTGTAACAACGGAGGGCTCATACAAATCAAGTGCTTCAAGCACCTTTTCAGGGAAGCGTGCAAGAGTTTTTACAAGTTCTCTTTCGTCATCCGATGTGAACACAACCTTATCATTAAGCTCTTTTTCTTTTGCTTTTTCCATCAATGAGCAGGTTCTTGCATAGGTATATTGAACGTAAGGACCCGTATTTCCGTCAAATGAAAGTGCATCCTCAAGAACGAAATTAATATCACGAATTCTGTTGCTTGAAAGATAATAGAATACGATAGCACCAACGCCAACCGCCTCTGCAACCTTCTCCTTGTTTTCAAGATTAGGATTCTTTTCATCCATAATTTCCGAAACCTTTTCGATTGCCTGAGCAAAGAGGTCTTTAAGAAGAATTACGTTACCCGTTCTCGTCGCGAGCTTTGCGCCGTTGATACTAACAGTTCCGTAAGGAACGTGAACGAGCTTATCGTGCCAATCATACTGCATCAACTCAACCACCTTGAACCACTGTGCAAAGTGCAAGCTCTGACCTGCGCTTGTTACATAAATCGCCTTATCAAAATCATAAGTCTGCTTTCTGTAAACAGCCGCAGCAATATCACGGGTAGGATAGAGAGTCGATCCATCGCGCTTCAAAATAAGGCAAGGAGGCATATTGTATTCTTCAAGATCAACAATGGACGCGCCATCATCAATTTTGAGAAGACCCATATCGCGAAGCTTTTCAACCTGTGCTGGCATTTTGTCGGTATAGAAGCTCTCACCCTTATAGCTGTCGAATTCAATACCAAGCTGTGCGTATGTCTTTTTATATTCTGCAATACTGATGTCAATAAACCATTTCCAAAGAGCAATATTTTCTTCGTCGCCAAGCTCGAGCTTGTGGAATTCTGCTCTTGCCTCATCATTCAATGCAGGATTCTCCTCAGCAGCGTGATGGAATTTAACGTAAAGTTCAACAAGCTTGTCAATTCCACCTGCATTTATAGCATCTCTGTCGCCCCACATCTTGTAAGCAACAATCATCTTACC
>JAGBYG010000051.1 GCA_017628875.1 Clostridia bacterium | reverse complement strand
GAGCGACGAGGAATTGAATTCTGCCGTGCATCATCTTTTTGACTTTGCCGACCCCAAGGTGAGCTTTTCGTGTGCGGATTATATCCCCCTTGCAAGTGAGGTTGTAGAGGATATTTTATCGCGTGGCAAATTGCCGATTTTTTGCGGTGGAACGGGACTTTATCTCGACAGATTTTTGTCGGGCGCAGAGTTTGAAAGCACCGAGGTTGACGAGGATTTCAGACGCGAAATGAACGATTTTGCCCTTGAATTTGGAAATGAAGCATTACATCAAAAGTTGCGTGAAATTGACCCCAGGTCTGCCGATGAAATTCACCCCAATAACGTGAAAAGAGTCATTCGCGCGCTTGAAATTTATAAAACGTCGGGCAGGACCAAAAGTGAAATTGACCTTGATAGCAAGGAGTTTTTGAGCAAATATGATGCCTTGCAAATCGGCATCAAATACGAAAATAGAGAGCTTTTATACGATAGAATAAATCTTCGCGTTGACAAAATGATGCAAGCAGGTTTGCTTGATGAAACCCGTGAGCTTTTGGAAAACGGAATTTTTGAAGCAAACGCAACTGCCGCCCAAGCCATTGGATATAAAGAGCTTTTGAGTTATTTCAATAATGAAAAAACTCTGATTTCTGCAGTTGAGGATTTGAAAATGGCGACAAGACGATATGCAAAGCGCCAGATGACTTGGTTTTCATCTCACGGCAACGTAAATTGGCTTGTTGCTGATGATAAAACACCAAATGAGCTTGCCGACGAGGCAGAACAAATTATTAAAGAATTTATTTAAAAATACAGGAGGTAAATATGGAAAAAAGCGATACAAAAAAACTGAAATTTTCTTTTGCTTGGAAAGCTTTGACCCTTGTTATCCTCCTTCTTATTATTTACACGGGTTATCACGTGTTTTTCGGTCTTGCGGAAAGCGTAAAAACCACCCCTGCAGGACTTGCAAGTCAAAGCAATTCCGTTATTTTAGAGGGCGTGATTTTTAGGGAAGAAGAGCTTGTTTCTACTAAAAATCAAGGTGATATACGTCCATATTTCTCAAACGGTGAAAGAGTTTCAATCGACTCTGCAGTTGCCGCAGTATATACTAAAAGCGGAAATGCCGAAGCAAATGAAAAGATAGCCGAGCTTGAAGAAAAGCTTGAAATTATGAAGCGAAGCAACGTTAAGGGTCTTGTTTCAATAGTTGATATTGAACGAGTTAATTCGGAAATCGAAAAGCTTTATACATCTTTGATGCTTTCACTTTCTCAAGGGGATAATCTAAAGGCTCAAAATATCCAAAAGGAGCTTCTTATCTGCCTCAATCAGCTTAAGATTTATGAGGGAGAGGTTGATAATTATAATGAGGAGATAAAGGCAATCGAAGCCGAGCTTGACGAATTATATAATTCATTTGAGGGAGAAAAAGAGTATATTTGGGCAGATAACGGTGGCTACGTTTATTATAACTGTGACGGCTATGAGCAAACACTCACCTTGGATGCTCTTGAATCGCTTACAGTAAACGGACTTAGTGATATTTTAAAGCAAGTTAAAGACAAGCCCGTATCAGACACTAATTATAGATGCAAATTCGTTTATAGCAACGTTTGGCAAATGGCAACTCTTTGCGATAATTCAACCGTTGCGCTTCTTGAAGTTGGCAAGGAATACAGCGTAACCATTTTCGATATCAAAGAGCGCCATATTACTGTGACTCTTGAAAAAATAGGCGAATCCAATGGTGAAAAAACTCTGCTCGTTTTCTCTTGCTCGACTATGCCCGAGGGCTTTGATTATACAAGATATCAAAGCTTTAAGCTCGATATTTCGACTATTGAAGGATATAGAGTACCCTTGGAAGCATTACAAAGAGTGGTTGATGATGAAACGGGCGAGGAAAAAATCGGAGTTTATATCCTTAATGCGAGTGTTGTGCAGTTCCGCAGAGTTGAAATTATTGCAGAGGGTAATGGCTATTATATAGTTGCAAAGCTCGATAAATCAAAAGAAAACTATCACGAATATCTTGATTTAAACGATCTTATCATTCTTGATACAGACGGAATGTATGACGGCAAGACGCTTAAGAGGTAGCTATGACGGATTATTCATATATTGATCAAAATTATTTTGACATAAAAGATAGGATAGAATTCGCAAAGAAAAAAGCAGAACGCATAGACGATGTTGATTTACTGGTCGCAATTAAGAGCGCATCTCTTGATGAAATAGAATATCTCGTTACAAAACACGGAATTAAAAAGGTTGGCGAAAACCGAGTTCAACAGCTTTTAGAAAGATACGAAGCTCTAAATGAGATGGGTGTTGAAATTCATTTTATCGGGGCGCTTCAAACTAATAAGGTGAAATACATTATTGATAAGGTCAGTATGATTCACTCGATTGACAGAATTTCTCTTGTGCGCGAAATTGACAAGCAGGCAAAAAAGCACGGCATAGTTATGGACGTTTTGATTGAGATAAATTCGGGCAGGGAAGAAAACAAAAGCGGAGTTGATCCTTCGCAGCTGGAAGAATTTTGCCGCGAAATTACCGCTTTTGCGAACGTAAAAGTGCGCGGATTTATGACAATGGGCGCAAAAAGTGAAAAAAATAGCGAATATTTGAAATATTTTTGCGAAACTTATCAATTAGTGCTTGACATTTTGAACAAAAAAGTTCATAATATAGATATACCTATTTTATCTATGGGAATGAGCGATAGCTTTGAGCCCGCAATCGAGGCGGGATCCACTATGGTGAGAATAGGAAAAGGAATGTTTATAAAAAAAGTAAAATAAAAAGAAAGTGGAGAAAAGCAATGAAAAACTTTACATCCTTGTTCGGCAAGAAAGACAATAACGAATACGACAAATTCTATGATCGTGAAGACGACATCTACGAAGGCGATGATGATGACGTAACACCTTACGGCGAAAGCAAAGAGGGTTTGTCAGTTGGTGGCGGTGCTCCCGTATCTCTTAAGGTAGTTAAGCCCAAGAGCTATGCAGATGCTCCCGCAATCGCAGATCACCTTTCTGCAGGCAGCACAGTTGTTATCAATATCGAATCTCTTGACAGAATGAGTGCTATTCGTCTTATCGACTTCCTTATGGGTGCTATTCACGTGCTTGGCGGTGATATGAAGAATGTTACAAAGACAACTCTCGTATTCGCTCCCAGAAACGTTGGCGTAACTGATTTCGAAAACGTTGAAGAAGACGAAGAAGTTGAAGAAACAGACGTTGAAGAATACGAAGAGTAATTTCAATGACTATTTCTGCTCCTGAAAATAAGGATCTTAAGCTTTTTTATGCAAAGCTTGACGATCTCGAAAAACGCACTTTGAGCGGTGCGGTTTCGCACTCTGCGTTTTTAACTCCGAGTGAGGCATATAAAGCAGAGAAGTATTTTGAGGCAAAAGGAAATAAAGACAAGATTTGCTTTTTTGGTGGCTATTTTGCTGCTCAAAGAAAGCAAATCTTTCTTTTGCCCGAATATATCGTTGATTGCGCTGACGGAAGCGATATTTTTGAGATGATTGATGAAGATTTAAATGATGCCATTTGTACTCTTAAAATAAGCGGAAGTGGTTTTCGTGAGCTTACACATAGGGATTATCTTGGAAGCATTTTGTCGCTTGGTCTTGAACGCGAAACTTTAGGTGATATTTGTATTCTTGATAACCATTCTGCCATTGTTTTTTGCAATGCAGAGGTGTCGAATTTTATCTTGTTTGAGCTTTCTGCAATAGGCAACGATAAGGTTAAGGTTGAGAAGATAACTGTTGATAAAAATATGGCTTCAACCCAGAAATATCAAGGGTTTACTGACACGGTTGCAAGTGAAAGACTTGACTGCGTTGTGGCGGCAATTTTCAATCTTTCGCGTGAAAAAGCGCAAAATCTTATCAATGGCGGATTTGTGGAATTTAATTATGAAACCGCAACTAAAGTTGATGTTAAGGTGGAAGCAATGGACATCATCTCCGCGCGCGGATTTGGAAAATTCATTATCCGCGACCTTTCCCAATCCACTAAAAAGGGAAGATTGAGATTATTCGCGGATAAATATATATAATTATATATTGACAAACTATGTTTTTTGTGTTATATTTATTTTGGTAATATATGTGGCTATGATAAAGACGGTGTTTTTTGAAGGGCTTTTAGAGAGTGCGCGTATGGTGAAAGCGCACAGCGAGTAGGGAAGCACAGATCACTTTTGAGCCGATTGCTGAAAATAACTTTAGGCAATCCGTCCCCCCTGCGTTAAAGGGTTTGAGTGGCATTTTCATTTGAAAATGCAAATTGAGTGGTACCACGGTAACTCCGTCTCAATGGTTTTTTAACCATTGGGGCGTTTTTTATATTGTAAATTTATTTTAAAGGAGATATATTATGGCAAAGGATTACACAAGTTCCTTAAATCTTCCAAGTACAAAATTTGAGATGAGAGCAAATCTTCCCACAAGAGAGCCCCTCATGCTCGACTATTGGAACAGCATCAACCTCTATGGTCAGATGCAGGAGAGACGTGCAGGCAGACCTACATTCGTAGTTCACGACGGCCCTCCATTCTCAAACGGAAATATCCACATGGGTACTTCGTTGAACAAAATTCTTAAAGATTTCATTAACAAGTCAAAGGTGATGGAGGGTTACCTCGTACCATTCACTCCCGGTTGGGACAACCACGGTATGCCCATTGAATCTGCCATCATCAAAAAGAATAAAATTGACAGAAAGAAAATGAGCATCTCCGACTTTCGCCGTCAGTGTCACGCATTCGCACAGGATTACGTTGACATTCAGATGGGTCAGTTCAAGCGCCTTGGCGTTGTTGCGGATTGGGAGCGTCCCTATCTTACAATGAGCCCTGAATTTGAAGCAAGAGAAGTTCTTGTTTTTGGCGAAATGTTTAAGAAGGGCTATATCTACAAGGGTCTTAAGCCCGTTTATTGGTGCCCTAAGGACGAAACTGCTCTTGCAGAGGCAGAAATCGAATATAAGACCGACAAGTGTACATCTATCTACGTTAAGTTCCGTGTGAACGATGACAAGGGCAAGCTTGACGGCATCTGCGACAAGAATAACACATACTTTATCATTTGGACAACTACAACTTGGACTCTTCCCGGCAACCTTGCTATCGCGCTTAATCCCGATGAAGATTACGTAGTAGCAAAGGCAGAGAACGGCGAGTGCTATATCGTTGCAGAAGCTCTCCTTCCCAAGACAATGGAAGAGGGCGGACTCGAAAACTACGAAGTTCTTGCAAAAATGCCCGGTAGAGAATTTGAATATATGAAGGCACAGCACCCCTTCCTTGAAAGAGAAAGTCTTGTTTGCACGGCTGACTACGTTACAATGGATAGCGGTACAGGTTGCGTTCATACAGCTCCCGGTTTTGGTGCAGATGACTACCAGACCTGCCAGAGATACGGAATTGAGATTATCGTTCCCGTTGATGACCGCGGTTATCAGACACAGGACGCAGGCAAGTTTGCAGGTCTTTACTATGAAGAATCCAACAAGGCAATTCTTGCCGATATGGTAGAGAGTGGCGCACTCTTTGCGTCAAAGGAATTCGAGCACGAATATCCTCACTGCTGGAGATGTAAGAATCCCATCATCTTCCGTGCAACACCTCAGTGGTTCTGCTCGGTTGACGCATTCAAGGACGATGCAGTTAAAGCGTGTCAGGGTGTTCAATGGCTTCCCGAGTGGGGCGGCGACAGAATGGAGCAGATGATCAGAGAAAGAGCCGATTGGTGTATCTCACGTCAGCGTCATTGGGGTCTTCCTATTCCCGTATTCTATTGTGAAGATTGCGGCAAGCCCATCTGCACAGATGAAACAATTAAAAAAGTTTCCGAGATTTTTGGAGCAGAGGGCTCTAATGCTTGGTTTGATAAGGAAGCTGCCGAGCTTCTTCCTGAAGGTTTTGTATGTCCTCACTGTGGTGGTGTTCACTTTACAAAAGAGCACAACACACTTGACGGTTGGTTTGACTCCGGTTCATCACATTTCTGCGCTCCCGACCTCTATCGCGAGATTGGTGAGGCGGCAGACGTATATCTTGAGGGCGCTGACCAGTACAGAGGTTGGTTCCAGTCATCCCTTCTTACTGCAGTTGG
>JAGBYG010000050.1 GCA_017628875.1 Clostridia bacterium | reverse complement strand
CTCTGTTGCGCTGTTCCAATAGCTCTGCTTTGCATCAATGTGAGAGGAAATTTCGTTGCCCGAAACGTTCCAACCCACGTTGTCAAAAAGATAAAATTCAAATTCGGGAAGGATCTTCATCTCATCCGCAACACCGCTTGCCTTCATATAGTCAACAGCCGCACGAATAATATTTCTTGGATATTGAGGAAGCGGTCTGTTTGCAGGCTCATCAATAATCATCGCATTACCCGTCATAGAAAGTGTGGGAATGTCGCAGAAGGGATCAACAAGAGCTGTATCCGGATCAGGAATGAATACCATATCGCTCTTTTCAACTACTGCATAACCGTAGTTGGATGCGTCAAAGCCAATTCCGTATGTCATAACTTCCTCGGAAAAGTTGTCCGCAGGAATTGTTACATGACGGTATTGTCCGTTGATGTCAACCATCTTAAAATCTACCATTTTAATGCCCTTTTCTTTTATAAGGGCGAGAATATCTTGAACAGTTTTTGCCATTTTTATGACCTCTTTCTTGTTTTTTAATATAGATAGTTCATTATAACATACATTTATAAGTTTTGCAATAGATTTTATCGAAAAGATAAGTTGATTAACACAATATCAAGCTCGCCCTTGCCTGAAAATTCAAGGTCAACCTCAGACGTGATAGCGGACTTAATTTCATCGTTGCTCGTGTCATCAATTGACGCACGTTTGTCATAAATGAAGTTTTCATAGCCCTTTTTCGCTTTAAGACTGATCTCATTACCGTTTAAAACAGTTATGGGGTTGGTGTAATCGCAAAGCAAGGTAAATCCGTGCATTTCAAAGGTAGAATTTATAATTATCACCCGTGTCGATCACAATATTACCCTCAAGCGTGCCTGCAAGACAAGTAATAGAATGCGGTTTTTTAACAATATCATCGGGAATAGTTGTGTTTGCAGGCGGATTTTGCGTGCTTGACGCATCATTTGTAGTAGTTGGATTATCTATTGGCGCACACGCCGAAAAAATTGAAAGCGCTATTGTAAGAATTATTATCACAACCAAAATTTTATGGCTCGTATTATAGTGTTTTTTCATATTACCCTCCGTCATATTATATGTTTTCAGTATAACAAAAAGCTTTTTTCTTTCAAGCATTTATTCATATTTTCTTTCCTCTTTGAATAGAATTTAGCAAAAAAGCAAAGGAGCAAATTATGAATTCTTCTCAAAATGAACTTGGTTATTTTCCTCAAATGCCTGTGTGTGACAAGCATTTGTCAAGCGAATTAAATTCCGATTTTACCCTGCCCGACTACAAATGCGAAATAAGACGTCTGCTTTCTGTGGTTGCGTGTGTTATCCCACCTGCAGAGTACGTATCAAATGCGAGCGCGCAGCTTGATGGTGACATCTGCTATAAAATTCTTTATCTTGGAGCAGACGGTGAACTTTATTCACTTAATTTGAATGATAAATATGCCTTTAAGCTCCCCCTTGATTTCGGATTTTACGCAGTAAATCCGGATGATTTGACCTTCGTAAATGACATAAGAACAGAAAACGTAAGCGCAAGGGTTTTAGGACCTCGAAAATTGAACGTCAAATCAAAGCTCTCAATTCACGCACTTGGGCTCTCACCAGAGCTCCACTCACCTAATCTCGTTGGCTCTCACAATAGCTCAAATATAGAAAACTTGGTGTGCAAAACACAATGTGCAAGCATTAGAGTAGGTACGAGTGAGCAGGAAAATGTGAGCGACTTTATCCCACTTGATACATCAAGCGAAAATGTGAGAGTTATTGATTGTTATTCAACAGTTACGATAAACGAGTGCATTCCCCAAACCTCACAAATAAATGTGCGTGGAGAAGTGCTTTTAAAAGTCCTTTACTGCAACGATTCACAAAATGTCCTGCCACAAACTGCAATAAGAAAAATCCCATTTTCAAAATCCATAGAGTGCGCGGGAGTAAACAGCTCTTATGAATGCTCCTGCTTCGGTATCGCCAAGGATGAGCAAATTGAGGTGCAGGAAAACGGCATCTCACTTGAAGCTTCTGTCACTCTTTATGCTCGCGCACAAAAAAATGATGAGGTTTCTTATATTGCAGATGCATATTCCACAGAAAAGGAAACGGAGCTTGCATATTCCGAGATAAAAATTCCACGCGCCTTTAAATGCTCAAACGGAAATTTGACTCAAAATGAGGTAATGTCACTTGAGGAGGTTGGAATTTCAAGAGATTCAAAAATTGTTGACGTGTGCGCCACGGCTCACCCTGAGGAATATTCTCTTGACAACGGACGTCTGTCTATAAAGGGGCGTTGTAACTATCAATTAATTCATCATCTTGACGGTGAATATGCTTGTAAAAATCTTAGCGCGCCCTTTAAATACGAGCTTGATTGCAAATTCTCTGACAATAATTCACTAAAGAAATACTTAACATATATTCACGTCACATCAAGTAAAGCGCGATGCGATGCCGAGCGTCTCTTCCTTGACTGCGAGCTTGGATTTGACGTCTTTGCGTTAGATGAGGGCGATGCAACCCTGCTTTCCGAAATGATATTCACTCAAAGCCGAAACAAGCAAAAAAGCGAACTTTTGCTCTGCTATCCCGATCGCGATGCAACACTTTGGAGCGTTGCAAAGCAATATGGCGAGCCAATGCAAGCAATTAGAAAACGCAATTCGATACCCGAAAATGAAAACATTCCTAAAAGAAGATACTTAGTAATATAAAAATAAGGACGAGAATTTCTCGTCCTTTGTTAATCTATTTTCTTCTCAATCTCTGACAATACTGTGTGCAGAGTTTATCGGTACATTCCGAGCATTTGAGCGCCATATTCGAGTGCTCCCAAAATCTTTCGGGGTGGAGATAAATCGTGATTTCCCAAACCAAAAGGTCAACAACGGAAAGTAAAAACAACGAAGCACCAAAAAAGCTACCAACGAAAATCATTGGGCTAAACATCATAAAGTGATCCCAGTTGAAAATTCTGCAGGTTGTACAGCATTTGTTTCCAAGCATCAAACGGAATGGACACCAAATAAGCACGCAAATAAGGTCACAAACATAAAATGCAATGCTTATGATAAGTATGTGCTTATTATCAATGATTTTAAACAGCTTTAGCGCGCCGATAAAAGCAATGAGGGACGCCCAAGCAGCCATCACCTTACCTGCAGCTTTATTCGTCTTTTTTATATAGTCCTTCAAGCTATCCCAATCGAGAAGTTTATTGAGGGCCGGACGGAATTTTTCTTTAAAAAATTTTTGAGAACCAAGGGCTATATTTTTAACGGGCATAAGCTGGGTTATCATATCAAATACCCAAACAAGCCACAAAACGTGAAATACAGAAAATTTCTTAAAAAAATTCCAACCGTCAATCACATCAAACTGGGACGGTGCAAATATGTAAAGCAAAATACTTGCAATTAAAATTGATATTCTTGCACCGAGCTTTGTAAAATATACTTTTCTGATTTTTGACATTAAATCACCTCGCGAATGTATATGGTAATGTAATTATACACTATATTTATGTATTTTTCAAGAATTTTTTGTTAATTCAATAACAAAAAAGAGCAAATGCTCCTTTTTTACTAAATTTTCTATTCGTGATCCACAAAGTCTGTCCAAATTCCTGACAGAAAATAACTATTTAAATTATAATAAACTAATTAAAAAAGCAAAAATATTATAAAATGCGACCACTCAAAAGAATAGTCGCATTTCGTTTTATTTATTTCTATTATAGATAATATAAAGTCCGTCAAGCACCATATCGGGATCAAGAATGATTTGGTGTTTACAATGCGGAATTATCGCGTGAGAATATCCACCCGTTGCAAAGGTTGGCAATTCCCTGCCAAATTCCTCACAAAATCTATCAATCATTCCGTCAATCATCGCGGCATTTCCAAACACCGCACCGCTTTTCATACATTCAACGGTACTTGTGCCAATCGCTCTCTCGGGTGCATCCAAGCTAAACTGCGGAAGCTGTGCTGTCCCCGAGGAGAGAGCACGCATACTCATCATCACACCAGCCATGATTGAAACGCCGATAAATGTGCCCTGTTCATTCACAACCATCATCTTCGTCGCAGTTCCCATATCAATGATAAGAGATGGACAACCGTGCTTATAACGAGCCGCCACACACGCGCAAATAAGGTCTGCCCCAACACTTGATGGGTCATCGCAAACAACGTTGATTCCTGTGTCAATCTTCAAAGAAACGTGTATTGCTTCTACTGCGTAAAGCTCACGCATAACACTTGCCATAACCGACGAAAGAGGTGGAACAACCGACGAAATTATCGCGCCCTCAACGTCCTCTTTTTTTACACCCTTCAAGGTGAGCATCTGAACAATGATGCTTTCATATTCCTGAGTCGTTTTGGTTGCATCGGTAGAAATTCTCGTAACGAATTGCAATTTATCGTTCGCATAGCCACCGATGGCAATATCCGTGTTTCCTATATCAATACAAAGAATCATATCTTATCTTGTGAAGAAGTCAACTACGTCCTTTGCAAGTCTGTCGGGGCAATCCACCATTGGCGAATGTCCGCAATTTTCATAAGGAATCAAAATTGCAAGATTGCCGAGCGCGTTATAGTTGTCCATTACCATATAATCGGGTACTACGATGTCCTTTGCAGCAGTTGTGAGCGCAACGGGACACTTAATGTTGTGAATAGTGCCGTCACCCTTACCATAGGGTGTATATTCATCTGACATATTAAGGTTTGCAAGTGCCCAGTCAAGATCAACAAGGTTTCTCTGCTTAAGCGTTTCTGCCATCCAAAGTTCATTCTGCTCTCTTGTGGGTTTGTTTACTGTATAGATAGTAGCATCCCAAATAGAAGTCATAGTTGCAAAATCGCCCTTTTCAAAGCAAGCGAGCGCGGGAGCAACTTGGATTGGGTCTTTTGCCATATCCTCTTTTGAAGCGTAGGGCTTGCCTGTGGACTTGTAATTTTCCTTCTGATATACGGGATAGCCCTTAAGTCCTGCGCCCTCAATATCAAAGAGTTTCTTTACCTTTTCGGGATATTTAGCGCAAAGCTTCAATGAAACGCCACCGCCGTTTGACCAACCAACAAGGTAAACAGAGCCAAGCTCGAGCGCATCTATAAAGAGCGCAACGTCATCTGCAAGCTCATCAAGTGTGTCAAATCTTTCGTTGTCGCTACTGTCACCAAATCCGCGAAGGTCAAGTGCTACGCATCTGTATTTGTCCTTAATTCTTGAAATAAGGGGCTCATAGTGTACAGAGGAGGACATATTTCCATGTATCATAAGTACAACG
Organism: Clostridia bacterium; assembly: GCA_017628875.1. Taxonomy (GTDB): domain Bacteria; phylum Bacillota; class Clostridia; order Oscillospirales; family CAG-272; genus RGIG4608. Next base: position 1,500 of record JAGBYG010000050.1, on the reverse strand, counting down.
TCGCCCACACCCTCATCAAGATATGCAAGAGTTTCTTTTCCGATAGATATATATTTCTTTTCCATAAGAATTCTCCTAAAATTTAAATTTGAACGGGCTCGTCATCAAGATTAACGAAACCGAGAGTAAGGGAGAGGAAGGAATTTACATCCTCATACATACTCGCGTGTCCCGAGCCGTTTATTGTTACGTAATTGCTTCCCTTTATTCTCTCGTGGAGTAAAATCTGCTCACTTGGAGGAACAAGTCCGTCCTCGGAGCTTGAAATAATGAGGGTGGGACAATTAATTTCACAAAGTCTATCCATATAGTTATAATCCCTTGAGCTGTCCGTCAAGCGAATGAGTGCCTCAAGCACAGCGGGATTTGAAAAATACGGAATGAGTGTTCCCTCTCGTCTTTCCATCCACTCTGCTTGTCTTTCATAGAACTGTGTGGAATAGATAACGGGAATGGTTGTAAGATAATATGCAAGTCCGTCGCCCGTTCTTGCAACTGCGTTCCAACCATCACCAATCTTACGAAGCCAATCACTTGTTCTTCCGCAAGTGTTGGCAAGCACAAGTCTGCGCACTCTTTCGGGGTGCTCAACAGCATATTGAATTGCCACTTCACCACCGTAGGAAATACCCATAATACTTACCTTTTCATAAGGCAAAATATCAAGAAGTGCATCGAGAAGGCGCACCTGAATTGCATGAGTATAGCTCTCCGTCATTCTTGAACTTTGACCTTGGTCAAGAAAGTCAACGAAAATTGCTACGTTATTTTTTGAAAGGTTTTTAAGCATTGGTTTCCAAGAGTTAGTGGACATCATTATTCCGTTAAGAACAAGGAGTGGCTCACCGTGGTCACCGTGTACTTCATAATAAACCTTATATCCTTCAAAATCAAAGAATGCCATAATTTTTCCTCAATTAGCCGGCAATAATGCCAAGAGCTATAGCTTCTTTAGTAAGCTGCTCTCTGAAATCGGGGTGAGCTACGGAGATGATGAGCTTTGCTCTTTCTTCCATAGCAGTACCACGAAGGCAAACTGCACCGTATTCTGTTACAAGCCAGTCAATATCGTTTCTTGAAAGAGAAACTGCCGCGCCCTGCTTAAGAAGAGGAACGATCTTTGATGTTTCAACTCTTTCGCCCGTTGCTTTATCCTTAACCATAGCAGTTGAATAAAGCGCAATAATGGACTTACCGTTCTTGGATTTCTGCGCGCCGATAGCTGTGTCCGCCTGTCCGCCCGTGCCTGAGAACTGAACGTGACCGATGGACTCGGAGCAGCACTGACCAAAGAGGTCGATTTCGATTGTAGAGTTAATGGAAACCTGATTGTCGTTCTGTGAAATTGTATGGGGATCGTTTACATAAGCACCGTCCATAATGCAAACTGCGGGGTTATCGTCGATGAAGTCATAAAGCTCCTTTGTTCCCATCGCAAATGCCGCAACCATCTTACCCTGATGTGTCTGCTTGTACTTACCAGTAATTACACCTGCCTTT
>JAGBYG010000049.1 GCA_017628875.1 Clostridia bacterium | reverse complement strand
GAGAGCGATGTTCTTTGCGAACTCAGCAAAACCGGGGTGATTTACAGCTGCTTCATCAGCATCGAAAGAAACGATAACACCGATGGAACCAAGACCGTGAATGTATGTGCTTGTTGTACCTTCAACAAGTACGAAACGACGAATGTCGAGCTTTTCACCGATCATAGCGATCTTTTCAACGAGAGAATCCTTAACAAGTGTTGCTGTGCCATCAAAAGCTGTATTAAGAAGAGCATCAAGGTCAGCGGGCTTGTTAGCGATGATTGTTCTAAGGAGACCCTTAACGAATTCCTTAAATGTATCATTCTTAGCAACGAAGTCAGTTTCGGAGTTAACTTCAACCATAGCACTTACGTTACCGATTGTCATAATATCAACGATACCTTCAGCTGCAATTCTGCTTTCTTTCTTTGCCGCAGTTGCAAGTCCCTTTTCACGAAGAATCTTAACTGCTGCTTCGATGTCGCCGTCAGCCTCAACAAGAGCCTTCTTGCAATCCATCATACCAAGTCCGGTCTTTGCACGCAAAGCCGCAACGTCTTTTGCTGTAATATTAGCCATTATTTTATCCTCACTTAATTTTTAAGATTAAAATTATTCTGCAACTTCTTCTGCAGCAACTTCAGTAGCTTCTTCAGCAACTGTCTGCTCGCCCTGTCTGCCTTCGATAACTGCGTCAGCAATTACAGAGGAGATGAGCTTGATAGCGCGGATAGCGTCATCATTACCGGGAATTACGTAGTCAGCATCGTCGGGGTCACAGTTTGTGTCAACGATAGCAACAACGGGAATACCGAGCTTCTTTGCTTCGAGAACTGCATTTCTTTCTTTCTTGGGGTCAACGATGAAAATAGCGGAAGGAAGTGTATCCATATTCTTGATACCGCCGTAGCTCTTTTCAAGGTCGAAGATCTCTTTCTGCTTTGCAGCAACTTCCTTCTTGGGAAGGAGATCGAATGTGCCGTCTTCCTGCATCTTTGTAAGAGCGTTAAGACGAGCGATAGACTTTTTAATTGTCTTGTGGTTTGTAAGCATACCACCGGGCCAACGAACGTTTACATAGTACATACCGCAACGTGTAGCTTCTTCTTTGATAGCATCTGTTGCCTGCTTCTTTGTACCAACGAAAAGAACGTTTCCGCCTTCTGCTGCGATATCACGTACAAACATGTAAGCTTCTTCAAACTTCTTAACAGTTTTCTGAAGGTCGATGATGTAGATACCGTTTCTTTCTGTGAAGATGTACTCGCTCATTTTGGGGTTCCATCTTCTTGTGTGATGTCCGAAATGGACGCCAGCTTCAAGGAGCTGTTTGATTGAAATAATTGACATGTTTAATGTCCTCCTTCGGTTTTTTCCACCACAAATAGCCAACAATCGCAATCGCCATAAGGCGACACCGGCATTGTTTCGTGCCTTTGTGTGTGTATTTTTAAATTTTGCGCGACTTTGCCGCACAATTACAAAAGATTATAACATATATATAATATAAATTTCAATAGGGTTTTCAAAAGTTTACAAATTGTTAACAATTTTATTCAAAAAAACCTTTTTTCTTCTTTTTGCAAAAACCTTGCATTTCTTGTGAATTAAGTTTAACAAGTATTGTATCTTCCCCAATACATTCAATTTTGCACCAAGGGATAATTAAATTATCGCTTGAAGATAGTCCCAAAAAACCACCGCCCTTTTCAATAATGAGTGATACTATTTGAGAGGTGCATTTATCAAATTCAAAATCACAGGCGTAACCAAGACGTGCTCCGTTACATAAGTTGATTATTTCTTTTTTTCGTAATTCTTCTGTGCTGATAATATTCATATATCCTCCAATAATGTTAAAGCACCGACTTTCGTCGGTGCTCTGATTAGTTTTTCTCTATGTATTTAATGTTCACCGGCTTAATTCCCGTCTGCTCATATACTATTTCATTTATCTGAGCCATTTGATTGGGCATAAGTCCTTCTGTCATAACAACCACAGTGCACATACCGTCATTTAATATAGCAACGCATTGTTCAAATCCTTTGGCCATTACCATAGCTTCAATGTTTGCCTCGGCTTCAATATTACCCGCAATAGTTGCAATATCTTCAAGTGCTTGAGTTTTTTCTGCGCTGTCACTTTCTGCACTATCCACAACGTTTTGAAGGACCGCAAGAGCTTCATCTCTCGCTCTATCGCGGCTTACCTGTGTAGACGCAAAGTAAGCTGCTACTTCACTGGTTTCATTTTCCTCAACCTCTACACCTGCACCCTCATTATAATCAAAGCCATCATCATTATTGTTTGCAAACAGTACCCAATTAAGACAAATTGCAACACCAACCAATAAAACTGCACCGATAATAATAAGATTTCTTCTGCCGATTTTTGCGAAAAATGCCTTAACCTTTTCAAAAAAGTTATCTTCCTCGACCTCAATTAATTCGTACTTTTCTTCTGTATTCATATAAATTCCTCCGTTCTAATTTTGAGTACACTATATGTATATAACACAGTTTTGTGTTTTAGAACATATACTGTTATTTTTTTCCTTCTGCAACATAAATTTTATTTTTTGGCACTCCGAATGCCGATGAAATTAGATTGGTTAATTGATTTGATATTAATGGATTTCCACCTCCCTTGCAAACTATTGCTACACCGCAAATATTAGGCATTCTCTCAAGAACGCAGACCATACTTTCATCATTACCCGAGCCGATAGTAACGTATTTCTTTTCGGAATTCGTGCCACTGGACGATGATTTGTTTTCCTCATTATAGGCGTATATAGTTTCAAATCCGCTATCAAAATATACGGTAACCTTAACGTTTGATACACCACTCACATTTGCACACATATCCGCTATTTTCTTTTCTATGCTTTGACTGTATTCTTCTAAACGAGAGTTATCATTATTAGATTTGGTTTTCTGATTTGAACCTATGGGCACGATTAATAGCAGTAATCCCAATAGCAAAAGTAATATTATTACTAAAAGTTTTTTTTGATTTTTTATATGTGAAAGAATAGTTGTTTTGTTCTTTTTTTGTTCACTCATTATTATACCTCATTATTTAATTAACACTATACAGTCGCATTTTAATAGCTTACTGAAGTAATTTTCAATTTCATAGGGATTTTTGAAAATAGATTTGCCTGAAAGCAGAATTTGTATTTTTGAAATGCATAGATTTTCTCCTGTCTGTTCTGAAAATATTATAATATCGCATTCTTCCTTGGGAATTGTAAATTCTTGATTAAGTATATTTTTTATTTGAGTATTAAGTTCAGATATTGAAAATTCATTAAGATAATTTTGCAAAATATCATCGTATTTGTTTTTGCTATCCTCCTCATCTATAGTTAAGTTACCGTGTATTTTATCAAAAAAGCTTTCATCAATACTTTGTATAACTTTTGAAATGGGAGATATTATAACGCATAGAATTATTAATATTCCGATAGTTTTTGTATATTTGGAAATGCCGTTTGCCAAAGGCGAAATAATGTCTGCAATACCAATACAAATGGATACTAAAATAATAGTTAATAGATAATTTTTCATAAATTCCTCAGCTAAGCGGTGAAGCGCATTTTGCAAAAACTGTTAATAACAAAATTAAAACTATGCTACAAATGGATATAATTGCAAGAATATAGCCGAATATGCTTGAAATTTCAAGTATAATATTTCCCTCTCTATTACAACCAAGAAGTCCTGCAAACGAATTTGTAAGAATAAATACAAGGCGATATAGCGCTATATTTATAAGTGTTGGTATGATCATTAATAAAAGCACCACTATAAGAATAACTCCAATGTTTGAGCGCAAATATTCAATACTTGCCCCGGCCGTTCTTAAGGATTCTCCAATACTGCCGCCGATTAGCGGTATGATTTGAGAAACTAACATTTTGGCGGTTTTAGAGGAGAGATTGTCCGCTTTGCTTGCAAGTAAACTTTGCGTTGAAATAACTGTTGTGAAGGTAAGCATAATAAACCCCAAAATGAAAGAAAAAATCTTTTTTATTGCGTTGCTTAGGGCTAATAAATTGCCTTCTTTAACAAAGGCGGACGCTAAGGTTAGAGCCATACATATTCCAACAATAAGTTCAAGTGAAATAATACAAATATTTTCTAAAACTGATAAGAACACTATCAAGCCATAATTGTGTATTATTGCTGAATTAACGTTACCTCCCATTGCATACATAGCAGATAGCGCAGGTGAGATTGTGTTAACGAAAATTTTTAAATTATCAAGCATTGATAATGCTTTGGTAATCGGTTCATTTGAAATCTCCATTATTGACGACATTACAGCTATATTTCCAACAATTCCTACAACCCCATCCACCGCACTGTTTTTTACTGTTGTATTAAAGGTATTTAGTAACGAACAAAGAATTAGCAAAGCCATCAAAGTTGCAAATACTTTTATGATTGTTTTGAAATTCATACCGATGCAGTTAAAAATAAAGTCAATAATAAAATTCCAATTTGTTATTTGTTGTGCACCAGAGCCAATATCATCACTATTGTTTGAAAATATATCTTCGGGTAGTAAATCAGCTATATCGTCAGGGATAGAGTCAAGCAAATCCTCATATTCTTCGGGAACGGTGTTATCATTTGTAGAATATACAGATATACTCGGTAAAATGAATGAGAAAAGCAATAAAAAGAAAATAATACGCTTTACCACGAAATCATCTCCCGAGATATCTCAATTATCTGATTAATTAAAGGAAGACTTAGAATGATAATTTCGATTTTTCCTGCACTTTCAATGCCAAACGCAATATTGCTTTCTCCGCATTCTCTGCAAAGTTCACTTGAAATATGGGTCATATATGCAATACCCAAGGCCTTAGCGAGTATTTTCATATGTTCAAGCGGAAGAACCCCGCCCAAATTGTTTTTCAAAAAGTTAAAAATCGGGGTGATTAGTATAATAACAAAAGAAAAAATGATGATGACGGCAGATAGTCTTGACGGTAATAAAAACTCATTTCTTGCATTTTTTATTAAAACGCATAAAATAGCGCTGGCGATACCTATGGCGCATATTTTTACACTTTCAATCAAAGTTCAAACACATCCTTTATTTCATCAAATAAATTTCCCATCTCACCGATAAGTAAAACAAAAACTACAACTAAGCCCGCAATTATAAGCATCATTCCCTGTTCGTCTCTGCCTGATTTGTTGAGCATTTGTGCAAGTATTGATACTATAAAGCCAATTCCTGCAACCTTTAAGATTAATCCTATTTCCATAAAAATCCTTTCATTTTTAAATTAGCAAAATAATAATTGAAAACGAGATACTAAGAAAAATGGCAAGCTGTACCCTCTTATTTTTTACCTCCTTTTCAAGCTCTGCGTCTTTTATTTTGATTAGTTCATTTTTGTAGTGTTCACAAGCAATAATCTGCTCGCGAGAATAATTATGACCAAAATTCTCTGCAAATTGCCAAATTATATCTATTGCTTCATCATCACAATAAAAGGTAACAGAAGAAATAAGGTTTTTTAAGCTTGAACAGTTTTTGATACCTTTTTGAATACCGCAATCTTTTAATAAATCAGCATCACAGTTGTTGATTATTGTATCTATTGGTAATAAAAAGCATTCGATTTGATTTTTTATATACTCTATTAATTCAATAAATGCATTTATTTGTTTTATACGCTTTTTTTGAAATTTTTGAATTTCACTATATACCTTTAAGGAGCAAATTGTAATTATCACTCCTCCAATTAGTTTAGAAATAATCATTATTTGCTTCCTCCCAAGTGTTAATTGAATAATTAAATTCAAGGTTGGGATTTCTTGTTATTCCAACGTAATAATCAAATATTCGTACTTTGTGCAAATTTTTAATACCGGTGTGTGAAAGTATATCCTTAATGCTATTTCCGTGACAAGTTGCAATTATGGGGATTCCTGCTCCTTGAGCGTCAATTATTGCAGAAGCGTCGCGCTCGTCTCCAATCTCATCGCAAGCAATAATTTGGGCATTCATAGTTCTGACGGCAATTTCAATTCCCAACTTTCGTGGGTATCCTGATAATATACTTACAAGTAACGATTTATTTTCAAGACCTAATGCAAGCTCCCCTCGAGTATCTATTACGGCAATTCGTTTTCCATTTGAGGAATACGATAATTCGTAAATCAAATTTCTTAATAATGTGGTTTTACCCACACCGGGTGGTGAATATATTAATAACGAATTGCTTTTTGCAAGATCAATTATATTTTTACAATTAACTTTTATTTTATTTGGGATTCGTATAGCAAATTCACTTATTTCATAAATGCCGACTACATTTGTGTTTTCTACACTTGCTCTGCCTATAAGTCCTATTCGTATTCCCTCTTCGAGAGATATGTATCCGTTCGCTATGGTCTCACGATAGGCATATAAAGAATGATGCGATATTTTTTCTAATATAGATAAAATTTCAGATTCATTAGCAATAACGTCTATATACCTGTTTAATCCATTTTGAATGATATATGCTTGTCTGTTTTTTCTAATGCGAATTTCTTCAATTTGTCCATTATTTTGCGCTTGTTTGATTGCCGTATATATTCTGGGTGGCAAAAATTCTTTTAACTTTTCTATCACTTTTTTCACCTCGTTAATAATCTATATGTGGCAAAATTTGAAAATATTACAATAATTTGTGAAAATAGTATTGAATTTGCAATAAAAATATGATAAAATTAATCAATTATTTAAATTATGATTGATTGGAGGATAATATGAGAAATTATATTTTAGCTTTAGATGAAGGAACAACAAGCGCAAGAAGTATTCTTTTTGATCACGATTGCAATATTGTCTCTTCCTCACAGCATGAATTTACTCAATATTATCCACAACCTGGATGGGTTGAGCAAAATCCAATGGAGATATATGCTAATCAATACGCAACCCTTACCGAATGTATCGCTAAAAGCGGCATTTCGCCCGAAGAAATTGCAGGTATAGGTATTACAAACCAAAGAGAAACAACCATTTTGTGGAATAAAATCACAGGAAAACCTATATATAATGCAATAGTGTGGCAATGTAGACGTACTGCTGATATTTGTGATACCCTTATCGAAAATGGATATGCCGAATTTATTCAAAACGTGACAGGGCTTAAGATTGATGCATATTTTAGTGCAACAAAAATCAAATGGATACTTGATAACGTTGAAGGCGCAAGAGAAATGGCAGCGAGAGGTGAGCTTCTCTTTGGTACTGTTGACACTTGGCTTATTTGGAAGCTTACCGAAGGCAGAATACACGTTACAGACGTGACAAACGCTTCAAGAACAATGCTGTTTAATATAGAAAAAGGAATTTGGGACGACAAGCTTTTGGAAATACTGGATATTCCTAAATCTATTTTACCTAAAGTTTGTTCAAGCAGTGAAATTTACGGTAATGTTGAAATTATGGGTGCATCAATTCCGATTTGCGGAATTGCAGGTGACCAGCAAGCTGCTCTTTTCGGTCAATGCTGCTTTGAGAACGGCGAGGCAAAAAATACCTATGGAACCGGTTGTTTCCTTCTTGCACATACGGGTAATAAACCAATAAGCTCCAAAAATGGTTTGATTACAACTGTTGCGGCAACTGAACAAGGCAGGCCATTGGAATATGCTCTCGAGGGCTCAGTTTTCGTTGGAGGTGCAGTTATACAGTGGCTCAGAGATGAACTAAGGGTAATTAATTCATCCGATGAGAGCGAATATTTGGCGCTTAAGGTTGATGATAGTGCGGGTGTATATCTTGTTCCCGCATTTGCCGGCCTTGGTGCGCCACATTGGGATATGCACGCAAGAGGAACTATAACCGGACTTACGAGAGGTACTAATATTTATCATATTATTAGGGCAGCGCTTGAATCAATTGCATATCAATCAAATGATGTTCTTTCGGCTATGGAAGCTGATAGAGGAATTAAGCTTTCCTCATTAAAGGTTGACGGCGGAGCTTCTGCGAACGATTTTCTTATGCAATTTCAAAGCGATATATCTAATTTGAAGGTAATTAGACTTAATACTATTGAAGCAACATCACAGGGCGCAGCATTTCTTGCAGGTCTTGCGGTTGGTTTCTTTAAAAATAGAGATGAATTGAAAAAAATAATCAAGAGTAAGGAATCCTTCTTGCCTGCGATTGATAATGACAAACGTTGCGTTCTTCTTGACGGCTGGCATCAAGCCATAGAGGGTTGCAAGAAACAATAATTGGGGTAAATATGCAATACGAAATTTTAGAAAAAAAGGTTCTTTCTTCCAATGGAAAAAATATGTTGGCAGGAAGGATTTATCTTCCAAATGGTGAGATTAAGGGATATTTTCACATAGTTCACGGTATGACGGAATATATCGGAAGATATGATAAATTTATGAGAATTCTTGCTGAAAACGGATACATAGCCTTGGGTTACGATCATCTTGGGCACGGTAATACAGCGAATGATGATTCCGAGCTTGGCTTTATTGCCGAGCATAATGGTGATGATCTCCTTGCGCGTGACGTTAAAGTTTTTGCTGATGCTATGAAATCCGAATACGGTCACTATCCCTACTATCTTATGGGACATAGTATGGGGTCATTTGTAGTAAGAATGGCAGTTAAAAATTATATTACACCCGATAAGCTCATCATTATGGGTACAGGAGGTCCTAAGGGCATCGTTGTATTTGGGCTTTATCTTTCAAAATTTATTCAAAAGATTAGAGGTCCAAAGCATTATTCAAAATTAGTAAGATTTTTGGCATTCGGCTCATATAATGCTCGTTGCAAAAAATCTGAAGGTCCTCACGCTTGGCTTACTAATGATTCGGATATTCGTGATAAATATAATAATGACAAGTTTTGTACGTTTCAATTGACCGTTTCTGCGATGCACGATCTTATTTCATTGACATATAAGGCGAATCGAAAGGAATGGTTTTCAAACGTTGCAAAAAAAATGCCTATATTGTTGGTTTCTGGCAAGGATGATGTTGTTGGAGATTATAGCAAGGGTGTAATTGCCGTAAGAGATCATCTTATAAAATGCGGAGCTGATGTTACAATGAAGCTTTATGAAAACAATCGTCACGAGCTTTTAAATGATAATGCTCGCGAGGAATGTACACAGGATATTTTAGATTTTATAAAATAATTTTAAAAAATAAACCATCGAGCGATGGTTTATTTTTTTGTTAAAACTTTTATAAAAAGATAATATACCTATTTACGAAAAGTCAAAAATATGGTATAATATAAACAATTTATAAAAGGAGATTTGATTATGGAAAATAAATTGCTTACATTACTTGAAAATGATGCTACTCTCACTCCCGAGCAGCTCTCTAAAATGCTCGACAAAGAAGTTGGAGACATAAAGAAATTAATTCTTGATTACGAAAAAGAAGGAGTTATTCTTGGATACAAAACACTTGTTGACTGGGATAAAACCTCACGCGAATACGTAACTGCTATTATTGAGGTTAAAACAACACCCCAGCCCGAGCGCGGCTTTGACAGAATTGCAGAAAAGATTTATAACTATCCTGAGGTTGAAAGTCTTTATCTTATTTCAGGTGGATTTGATTTTGCAATAGTAATTCAAGCAAGAACTTTGCGAGAGGTAGCTTTATTTGTTGCTGAAAAATTATCACCTATTTCACATATACAAAGCACTTCAACTCACTTTGTATTAAGAAGATATAAGGATAAGGGCGTAATCTATGGTGCAGCACCTGAAGTGGACGAAAGAGAGATTTTTGGCGAATGATTGATTACGGTAAAATATTGCCACAAAAAATTGTGGAGATTCCAAAATCCGGAATTAGAAAATATTTTGATATGATTACTCCAGATATGAAGGACGTAATCTCACTTACTGTTGGTCAACCTGATTTTGTAACCCCTTGGCATATTCGCGAGGCGGGTATTCAAAGTCTTGAAACGGGAAAAACCTTTTATACTGCAAATGCAGGTCTTGAAGAGTTGCGTCGAGAAATTAATCTTTATATGTCTCGCAGATTTGCTCTTGATTATGATCCTAAATCAGAGATTATTGTTACTGTTGGTGGTTCAGAAGCCATTGATATTGCTATGCGCGCCACACTTGATGTTGGAGACGAGGTTATTATTCCAACACCATCATTTGTTTGTTATGAGCCACTTGCAAAAATGGTAGGTGCTACACCTGTTATTTTGGAAACATTTTTTGAGGACGAATTTAAAATTAATCCCGATAAACTCAAATCATTAATAACTAATAAAACCAAAATGATAGTTCTTCCCTTTCCAAATAATCCCACGGGGGCAATAATGACTAAAGAAGAGCTTGAGAAAATATCGGATATTATTAAGGATACAAACATTGTAATTCTTTCGGATGAAATTTATGCTGAAATGACTTATGGTACAAAGCATTGTTCCATAGCAACTATTGAAGGTATGAAAGAGCGTACAATCGTTGTTAACGGTTTTTCAAAAGCTTATGCTATGACGGGTTGGCGTCTTGGATGGGTGTGCGCTCCTGCTCCAATTACTGAGCAAATGCTTAAAATTCATCAATATGAAATAATGTCCAGCCCTACTACATCTCAGTTTGCGGCTATTTCTGCTCTTCGTAATGGTGATGATGATATTGCATATATGACTGCAGAATATGACAAAAGAAGAACCTTGATTTACAATAAATTACTCGAAATGGGAATAGAAAGCTTTGAACCCAAGGGCGCATTCTATATCTTTCCTAAAATATCACAGTTTGGTCTTAGTGGTGAAGAATTTTGTTCGGAATTGTTAAAGCGATATCACGTAGCTATTGTTCCGGGAGAAGCATTTGGTAAGTGCGGAGAGGGATTTGCAAGAATTTCTTATGCTTATTCCGTTCACCACATTACAGAGGGACTTGATAGAATGGCACAATTTATTAATGACATCAAAAACGGAAAGGTTAAATAAAAAATGACGGAGATGCACAGCATCTCCGTTTATTATTATTATTATTTATTGAATTTAGCTTTAAGGGCTTCAAAAGATTCATCACTGATGTGGTGTTCAATTTTACAAGCATCGTCACTTGCAACCTCTGGATTTACTCCGATCGAAATTAATATTTCGGTAAGAATTTTATGACGTGCATAAATCTTTTCAGCAACCTCCCTGCCTTCATCAGTAAGAGATAAAAAACCGTTTTTATCAACGTTTACGTGTCCGCTTTTCTTAAGAATTCCAAGCGCTCGGCTTACACTTGGTTTGGAGTAACCCATATATTCACAAACGTCGATTGCACGAACATTTTTTCCTTGTTTTGTGAGCATTAAAATGCTTTCAAGATACATTTCGCCTGATTCATATAAACTCATATATAGTCCTCCTTCACATTTCTTTTATTTTGCAAACAATGGACATCGCATCAAGTCCAAATGACTTGTATATATTCTCTCCATATTTATCAGCAAACGTATCTTCCAGAGCAATAATATCAAACTTTTTGTTCTGCATAATATCTTTTTGTCTTAATTTATCAAAAAGCATCATACCGAAGCCACCAGCCTTGATTTCCTGCTCAAGGGTCAAGATTTTTATTGGTTTTTGTGGTAAAATGGCAAGAATATCTTTAGCCAATGAAGTATAGGGCATAATTCTTTCAACTAAAATAATTCCAACCGATATACCTTCATTCAAAAGTATATTTTTAGCTTTTATTGCTTCTTCTACAATATTACCGTGAGTGATAATTAAGGCATTCAAATTCTCTGCGTTATCAAAATTAGTTTTAATTCCTATTTTATCATTAACAGACTTGAATTCATTGATTATATCTTCAATTTGCTCACCCTTATTATACCTTATAGCGCAAGGTGAATTGAGTGAATTAGCTTCATTTAATGCTTTTCTCAAGGATTCATAGCTTGCAGGCGCATAAAGCGTCATATTTGGAACTTGTGAAAGCATAGCAACGTCAAATATACCGTGATGAGTTGGGCCGTCAGAAGCATTTAATCCTGCTCTATCGATACAAATTTTAACGGGAAGATTTTGAAGCGCCATATCGTGTAAAACATTGTCATATGAGCGTTGTAGAAATGTCGAATAAACGGCAAAATATGGCTTCATACCTTCTGCCGTAAGTCCCGATGCAAAGGTTAACGCGTGCTCCTCTGCAATCCCCACATCAAAGGTTCTGTTGGGAAATTCAGAAGCAAAAGGAAGGAGTCCAGTACCATCAAGCATAGCGGCAGTAATGGCACATACTTTATCGTCTTCTTTAGCCATTTCAGTAAGATATTTACCGAATTCTTCAGAAAAGTTAGTTGTTTGGGGCTTTGAATTCTTTGGTGATATACCGTGATATTTTCCGGGATTTTCTTCTGCAGGTGCATATCCCTTACCTTTTATTGTGGTTATATGCACAATTGCGCTTTCCTTGCAGGATTTCGCAACTCTAAGGGCATCTTCAAGCTGTTTTTCGTTGTGTCCATCAATGGGACCAACGTAAAACAAACCAAGATTTTCAAAATAGTTAGAGCCGTAAAAAATATCCTTAACACGCTTTTTAGTGTTTCGTAATAATTTAAAAAGAGGTTTGCCAATCAAAGGAATTTTTGAAAGTACGTTTTTGACGAAATTCTTTGTATCTATATAGGTTGACTGAAGTCGAAGTTTGGTAAGAACCTTTGCAAATCCGCCTATATTCTTTGAAATTGACATTTCGTTCTCGTTTAAAACTATTATTAGCTTAAGATCTTTTTCACAGTTATTGAGTGCCTCATGAACCATTCCACCTGTAAAAGCACCATCACCGAGGACCACCACTGTTGTGGCATCATTTTGAAGTAATTTGTCGGCTTGGGCAAAGCCAAGACCTGCAGAAATAGACGTTGAACTGTGCCCTGAGCCAAAGCAATCCGATTCGCTCTCACTTCTTTTGGTGAATCCACTTAATCCACCACCTTGACGAAGAGTATCAAATCTATCTTTTCTGCCCGTAATAATTTTGTGAACATAGCTCTGATGTCCAACGTCGAAGATAAGGTGATCATTAGGAACATCAAAAACTCTGTGAATAGCAATAGTAAGCTCAACTACTCCCAAGTTTGAAGCAAGGTGACCACCATTTTGTTCAACCTTTTCTATCAAAAAGCTTCTGATTTCACTCGCAAGAGGAGCAATTTCGTCCTCCTGCATCATTTTTAAATCAGCAGGAGAATTAATTTTATCAAGATATTTATAATCTGCCATTTAACTCTCCATAATAAATTGTTTTCTATAATATTATACCATTTTTTTGAAATAATTCAATAGCAAATGCAAAAAAAGAGCTTGGAAAATTCCAAGCTCTTTAAAAACAATTATTCAGCAAGGGGTTTCATTGTTGGGAACAACAATACGTCACGAATTGATGCAGAGTCTGTAAGAAGCATTACAAGACGGTCAACACCAAAACCAAGACCACCCGTAGGTGCAAGTCCGTATTCAAGCGCTGTTACGTAATCGTAATCAACTTCTGCATTGCAGTTAGGTTCGTCCTTTTTCTTTGCTGCAACCTGCTTTTCAAAACGTTCTTTCTGATCGATGGGGTCATTAAGCTCGCTGAAAGCGTTACCGAACTCAGTAGCATTAATGAAATATTCAAATCTTTCAGTAAACGCAGGATCGTCTGCCTTTCTCTTTGCAAGAGGGCTGTTTTCTACGGGATAATCGTAAATAAAGGTGGGTTGAATGAGATGCTCTTCAACGTAAGCATCAAAGAATTCAACAAGAACTGTTCCCTTTGTTGCATTTTCGGGAACTTCAACGTGATGCGCTTTAGCACAAGCTCTTGCGTCCTCATCGGATTTCCAATCGTAGTAGTCAACACCTGCATATTTCTTAACGGATTCTACCATTGTGAGTCTTTCCCACTTAGACATATCAATTTCTTTGCCCTGATATGTGATAAGAGTTGAACCGCAAACCTTTTCGGCAAGCATTTTGTTCATTTCTTCAACAAGATCCATCATACCCTTATAATCAGTAAATGCCTGGTAAAGCTCGATTGATGTAAATTCGGGGTTATGCTTTGTATCCATACCTTCGTTTCTGAAGATTCTTCCTACTTCATATACTTTGTCCATACCGCCAACGATAAGGCGCTTTAAGTAAAGCTCTGTTTCTATGCGGAGATACATATCCATATCGAGCGTATTGTGATGTGTCTTGAAAGGACGAGCGGATGCACCGATTTCAAGAGGAACAAGAATGGGGGTATCAACCTCAAGGAAGCCCTTGCCGTCAAGATATTCTCTGATATACTTAAGAATAAGACTACGTTTTACAAAGGTATCTTTAACCTCAGGATTCATTATAAGGTCAACGTATCTCTGACGGTATCTGAGGTCGGTATCACGAAGACCGTGGAATTTTTCAGGAAGAGGAAGCAAGCTCTTTGCAAGAAGCTCGATGGAATAAACGTGAACAGAAATTTCACCGCGTCTTGTTCTGAATGCCTTACCACTAACACCCACGATGTCACCGATGTCCCATTTTTTATACTGTTCGAATGCTTCTTCGCCTATATCGTTGATACGAATATAGCACTGAATTCTTCCCTTGCCGTCCATAATGTCAATGAAGTTCGCCTTACCCATATCACGACGGCTCATAATTCTGCCAGCGATTTTAACATCCTTATCTTCGTATTCTTCGAAATTGTCTTTAATATCAACACTGTATGTGTCAAAATCGTATTTAACCTTTTGGAAGGGGTCATTTCCGCTCTCTTTAAGTGCTGTGAGCTTGTCACGTCTTATTTGAAGTATGGAATTTAACTCCTTTTCTTCATCAACGAGGAGCTCTTCGTTAATATTATTAATGTCTGTCATTGTGACCTCCAATTATTTTCTGCTTACTTCAAGAACCTTCAAGTATACAACACCGGAAGGAGTATCAACGTTAACCTCTGCACCTGCAGATTTGCCCATAAGAGCATGACCTATGGGAGATTGATCAGAAATCTTGCCACATATAGGGTCAACTTCATTTGAACCTACGATACTATACTCAATTTCTTCATCGAAATCCTTGTCATAAACCTTAACTGTTGAGCCGATACTTACAACACTTGAGTCGATTTTTGTTTCATCAATTATGAGTGCATTATCAATAAGCGCCTGAAGCTCAAGAATTCTTGCTTCATTTTGTGCCTGCTCGTTTCTTGCAGCATCATATTCAGAGTTTTCGGCAAGGTCACCGAATGAACGTGCAGTTGCAATAGCTTCTTTAATTTCCTCACGTTTTACTGTTTGGCGTTCCTTAAGTTCTGCCTGAAGTGCTTCAAAGCCCTCTTTTGTGTATAACATCTGTTTTGCTTTTGCCATAATATATCTCCTATCAAATTTAATCAATTAAAAGTGAAACAGCTTTTTGAAGCTGATTATCTATTTCTTCTGTGAGCTTATAAAAATGTGTTTCAGCAGCTTCGCCTTCAAGCTCAACAGGATAATTAGGTTCAATACCAATTCCGCCGTCATATCCAACACCACAGGGTGGGAAATAAAGCTTTGTTGTGAGTCTAAGACCACCGTAATATTCAGAGCCGTAAGCGCTCAAATCCAAGATGCTTTGAACACTTCCCTTACCATAAGTCTTGGTACCAACAATTTGAGCAAGCTCGTGGTCACGCAATACCGCAGTGAAAAGTTCGGCAGCACTTGCTGAATTTTCATTTGCCAATACTACGAATTCATAATCCTTATATTTTCCAATATCGGAGTTTGTAACGTTACAAGTGGAATAACCGGAAGACGCACTGTAATTGACAGTTCTAACCTTTGTTGTTTCAATCTTGCCACTAGAATCCTTTGTGGTAAGAATTACATCATCTTTTTCTAGTAATGTACTTACAACTGCAACGAGCGAAGCAAGGTCGCCGCCGGGGTTATTTCTTACGTCAAACACAAATTTATTACAGCCTTGTGCGATGAGCTTATCCATACATTCTTTGAACTGTACGGGAGTTGTTAAATCAAACTGGCTTATAGAAACAATACCAACAGTATTATCTTTAATTGATGTTTTGCAGGAAACTGAAACGGTTTTAACTTTTGCACGTTGGATTTCCATTTCATGTGCTTCACCATCTCTGTCAACGGTGAATTTAGCATAAGTTCCCTCTGCTCCTTTGAGGTTTGAAACTGCATATTGGAAAGCATCGTAGCAAGCCACGTTATTCAATTCTTCTTCAGTATAAGTGGGGTAAATTTCTTTAGATTTGGCAATGTTTTCGGCAACCACATCTGCAAGAGCAATTTTTTCTCCATCAACGTAGATATGAGTAACCTTATCACCTATTTGAAGATGAGAAAGCGCAGGTGAATCGGGCATAATAAGCACGATTTCCATAAAATGCTCTTCATAGTCAAATATTACCTGCACACCAATGCCGTAAAGGTCACCATTGTTTTCGGTAAATAATGCTTCAAGCTCCTCGGGAGTATAGAATACAGCATATTTATCACCTGTTGCCTCCACATAAGTGCGAATTGCGGCAAGCATTGCCTGTTCATAATCAATATCAAAAATTGAAAAATTCCTAAAGAAGTAATCAACTAGCCAAAAAGTATTAGAATAATCAATAGGATCTCTTTGGGGATCATCGGGTGTTGATATATTGTTATCATCATTTTTAGATGAAGTTGAAGAATTGCTTGTTGAATTTATTGATGCCCAAAGAGAGCACGCAGTAATTGACAATGTTAAAACAAGGACGAGAATTAATGCAATTAAAGCAACTAATAATTTTTTATTCATAATATTCTCCCTTCTCTCGCAACGCGAGCAATAACCGACTTAAGCGAAACGGTATTCCGTTTCGCTTAAGTCTAAGTACAATTAGTATTTTGTAGAAATTGACTTGAGATATTTCTGAACCATAAGAGCAACCTTGAATGTGATTGCGTGTTCAAACTCGCGCAAATCAAGACCAGTCAATTTGCGGATTTTTTCAAGTCTATATACAAGTGTATTTCTGTGCACAAAAAGTTTTCTTGAAGTTTCAGAAACGTTAAGATTGTTTTCAAAGAAGCACTGAATTGTCATAAGTGTTTCTTTGTCAAGCGAATCAAGACTTCCTTTTTTGAATACTTCCTGAAGGAACATTTCACACATTGTGGTGGGAAGCTGATAAATAAGTCTTCCTATACCAAGATTTTCATAGCTAATGATGTTCTTTTCGGTTTCGAATACCTTTCCAACGTCAAGAGCAACCTGAGCTTCCTTATAAGCTCTTGCAAGGTCCTTGATGTTATCAACAACGGTGGAAATACCGATAGCAACCTTAGCGTAATATTCATTGTTAAGAGTGTTTACAATATTATTGGCCATCTTTTCGATTTCACGGCGTTCTGTACCGGGCTTGATGTCCTTAACAAGAACAACGTCCTGCTCGCCAACGCTGATAACATAGTCCTTGGACTTGTCAGGGAACATTGTTTGAAGCATTTCAAATGGCATCATATCGGTTCTTCCATAGAATTTGATAAGGAATACAATACGAACCTCTTCTGTGTTGAAATGCAATTCCTTGCTCTTGATATAAATATCACTTGGAAGGATATTATCAAGAATAATGTTTTTAATGAAAGATCCCTTATCATATTTTTCGTCATAAAGGTTTTTAATATTTGTAAGAGAAACAACCAAAATTTTGGCAAATTTTTCAGCCATTTTGTCTTCTCCCTCAACAAATACGAAATATTCGGATCTATTTCCGGAAGTAATGGGACAATAAGTGTTGCCAAGCAAAGTGAACATTTTGGGGGAGTAAGAAATTTCTTCTGCAACGCCCTGTCTTACCTCACCGATTTTTACAAGCTCGGAGCAAGCAACAACAACACCGTTCTCATCAACAACACCAATAACGCGGTCAACCGCATCCTTCATTTGATGAACAACGCCCTGAAATAATCTGTTAGACATAAGTAAAACCTCACATATTTAGTCTTAAATGTTTTTTGTACATACTATACTATATAATACTACATTTTTTGTTATTTTTCAATAGGTTTTTAGATATTTTTTCTAATTTTTTAAATTTTTTTTGTGCATTTTTCGACCAATATAGTAAAATATACCAAATTAATCCAATTCGAACTCATATACGATACAAGCAAGTGACATAATTGCAGCAGTTTCGGCGCGGAGTATTCTTTTTCCGAGTCCAATTTTTATAAATCCACACTTCTCTGCTTCAGCTACCTCTGTGGGCGAAAAACCACCTTCGCTACCTATTATAATAGATATGTCTTTGATAATTTTTTCGGAACGTATTTTTTTGAGTGCATTAGCCATTGGCAAGGTGCCGTCACCTTCATAACAAAACAAAATGACATCGGAATTTGATGCACTCATAAGCATATCGTTAAAGGTTATGCTTGGATTGACCTTTGGAATAATCCCTCTGCCGCATTGTTTGGCGGCTTCAAGAGCAATTTTGTTTCTGCGATCGCTCTTTTTGGATTCAGCATCACCCTTGATTTTTACTACGCAGTTAGTACTTTCAAAGGGCGTGATATCATAAGCACCACATTCTACTGATTTTTGAATTATCAAGTCCAATTTATCACCCTTAGGTAAAGCTTGATACAAATGAACTCGGATTTCGGGCTCGGCTTTGGAAAGATATTTGTTTGTGATTTTAGCTGTTACTGAATTGTCAGTAAAAGATTCGAGAACGCAATCGTAGTCAAATCCTTGCATATCTGAAACCGTGATTTTCTCACCCGAAGCCATTCTCAATGACCTTGAAATGTGGTGTGCATTCTCCCCGGTTATTAGTATTGTATCTTCAGTTATTTGATTTTTATCAACAAAAAATTTTGGCATTTTAACTCCTTTTGTGCAATCTTTAGCACATTTTTTCTTCAATTATATATTATACAATAAATGCTCAGTTTTGTAAAGGGGTAAAAAGAAAGACACAAATAAATTTGTGTCTTTCAAAATATTTAAAATGCTTGTTTTATGCCTTAAATACCTCTGCGGCACTCTTTGCAAGACCTGCAAGGCTCTGAACTTCAGAAGGAATGATGATTGTGTTAGATTCACCAGTTGATGCTTTTTCAAGTGCTTCAAGGCTCTTAACACCGAGGTAGATGTTCTGAGCTTCTGCTGTAGGAGCAGCTGCATTGATCAACTTAAGACCTTCAGCTCTTGCCTGTTCAACCAAAAGAATTCTTTCAGCTTCACCTTCGCCCTCGCAAATTTCAGCTTCACGTCTACCTTCTGCTTCAAGAATCAATTTGTGCTTTTCAGCTTCAGCTTTAAGAATTTCAGCTTGCTTTTCACCTTCAGCTGTAAGGATAGCAGCTTTTCTTGTACCTTCTGCCTCGATAACCTTAGCTCTGCGGTCACGTTCAGCTCTCATCTGAGCTTCCATTGCCTTCAAAATGCCATCGGGAGGAATAATATCCTTAATTTCAACACGTGTAATTCTTACACCCCAAGCGTCAGCAGCTTCGTCGAGCATTGTTCTCATTTTGCTGTTAACAGTATCTCTTGAAGTAAGAGCAGCATCAAGCTCAAGGTCACCGAAGAGGTTACGAAGAGCTGTAATTGTAAGGTGGTTAATAGCTGTAAGAGGATTTGCATGACCGTAAACAAAAAGTTTAGGATCTGTAATTTGGTAGAATACTACGATGTCAACACCCATTTTGATGTTATCTTTTGTGATAACGTAAATGTCCGCGTTTTTATCGCGAGCACCCCAAGTTTCACTAATGGCATAAGCGGGTTTGTCAATCTTACCAATCTTGTTTTCGTGATCATAAGAAAGTTCACCATTAACATTGAGATACTTGCGAGAACCACCGTTATTCAACATTCCGTTGCTCTTGGGATTGCTGAATACCAAAATCTGCTCTCTCAAATCAACCTCTGCTCTCTTTCTTTCAACGAAAGGAACCTTAACGTGCCAACCGGTGTGCCATGTTCTGGAGTAAACGCCAAGTCTTTCCATAACGTAAGCCTTGGATTCGGGAACAACTCTAAGGTGACAGAGTACAATAAGAAGAATAAGCAACAATGTTGCAATAAGAACTAATACAAAATTTACCATAATCTATTGACTCCTCCTTATATTATTTCTCGCGAGTACAAATGAGCTTAACACCCTCGATGTATTTAACAACAACGATTGTGCCCGCTTCAACATAATCATTTTTATCAACACAACGTGCGCTCCAAACTGCGCCATTGTATTTTACAAGACCCTTGTTGTGAATGTTGGACATATCTTCAATAACAAGGCATCTTTCACCGATAAGAGCTTGAAGGTTATTTCTACCTTTTTTGATCTTACGGTCGGAATTCATCTTTCCTGCTATCTTATACCAAAGAATAAGTACAAGACCGGGAATACAAACGATGAATATTTCTGCGATAAATGCATAGATGGCGATTTGTCCATCTACAACGAGAGCGATAACAAGCGCAACCAATGAAGCAAACGCCATAATAATCGCTTGGAATTTTTCATCACCAAAGATGATCATAAGGATTGCCACTACGGCAACTATAGCCCACAAGGCTACTGGTACATAAGCAAGCATATATTTCTCCTCTTTTGAATATTGTATAAATTTTGAACAGTGAAAGCCCATTAAACACATTTTTCCACGTTCAATATTTTGTGTCATACTATAGTAACATATTTTTTTCAAGTTGTCAATAATCTTTTTAAATATTTTATACTTTTTTTTACAATTTTTCAAAACATCTTGTTTATTTCACATAAATATGTTACAATATATAAAATCGCATACTATAGCTTGTTAAAATTTATATATAGAGAGGTTTATATGAACAAAAAATTCAATGAAAGTGGCGCATTTCTCTCTTCCCTTTTAGTTGAGTGGGGAGATTCGATTATTCGCGCTCTGATTATAATTACTTTTATTCTCGCTTTTGTTGCACAAACCTGCACGGTTGTTGGCAATTCAATGCTTAACACTCTGCATGATGGCGAAAAGTTGGTTATTTCAAATCTGTTTTATAAGCCGAAGGAAAACGATATTATTGTGTTTCACGAAACGGGTGCTTTAAACGAGCCCGTTGTTAAAAGAATTATTGCTACTGAAAACAAATGGGTTCGAATTGATTTTGACAGAGCGATAGTTTACGTTTCGAATGACGAGGTTATCGATGAAACGGATATTATTGATGAATCAAGCTATGCTTATCTTGACATTGGCGCTTATAAGATGAAAGGAATTAAAGAGTATTACGTTCCCCAAGGACACGTTTTCGTTATGGGAGATAACAGAAATAATTCCACCGATAGTCGCTCTGAATACATTGGCTTCGTCAATGAAAAAACCATACTTGGAAAAGTGATTATTCGCATTTATCCATACGATAATTTTGGATTTGTAAAATAAATTCGTACATTAAATAATTACGCGCACGCGCATACAACAAGGAGAAATTATGCCTTCAGAACAGATACAATGGTTCCCCGGTCATATGGCGAAAACTCGCCGAATGATTACAGAAAATTTAAAAAACGTTGACGTTGTTATTGAAATTCTTGACGCAAGAATTCCCAAAAGCTCAAGAAATCCCGAAATAGCAAATATGACGGCCCAAAAGCCTACAATTTTATTACTAAACAAAGCAACTCTTGCAGATCCTGCTATGACTAAAAAGTGGTGTGATTACTACTCTAACGGCCAAACCATCTGTATTACTACCGATTGCGTTAGCGGTATGGGCATCAATAAAATCAGTGATGCGGTTAATAAGGTTCTTGCCGAGAAAATTCAACGCTATGAAGCAAAAGGAATGACGGGCAGAAAGCTCAAGGCGATGATTGTCGGAATTCCCAACGTGGGAAAATCTTCCCTCATTAATAAGATATGCGGAAGCAAAAAAGCTAAGGTTGAAAATCGCCCCGGTGTAACCGTTGACAAACAATGGGTTGACACTAATATCGGTCTTATCCTTATGGATATGCCCGGCGTTCTTTGGCCCAAGTTTGACGATAGAACAATTGGTGAAAATCTTGCACTTACAGGTGCTATCAAGGATAAAAT
Source organism: Clostridia bacterium (assembly GCA_017628875.1). Taxonomy (GTDB): domain Bacteria; phylum Bacillota; class Clostridia; order Oscillospirales; family CAG-272; genus RGIG4608. Next base: position 8,406 of record JAGBYG010000049.1, on the reverse strand, counting down.
TCTTGATATAGAATCCCTTGCCATAGTTCTCTGCTCGCGTTTACGCAAATATTATCCCGAATTGCTTGCAACAAGATATAAGCTTGGCGATATGATGCAATATGAAAGCTATACCGATCTTCAACTCTTTGAATTAATAGGTAAAAAACGAGGATTTTTGATAAGTGGCGGCGAAATTGATTATGAGCGCACCGCAAATATGCTCCTTGAAGAATTCAGAAGTGCAAAAATCGGAAAAATTACTCTTGATAGGATATAAATATGTTAGAATATACGATTGAACAAGATTTAATTGATAAGGGTTATACATATGTGTGCGGTGTTGACGAGGCTGGCAGAGGTCCTCTTTGCGGCCCTGTGGTTGCCGCCGCTTGTATCCTTCCAATCGGTTTATATATTGAAGGCCTCAATGACTCTAAAAAGCTCACGCCCAAGAAGCGCAAAGAGGTTTTTAATAAAATAATTGAAAATGCTGTTGCTTATTGTATTGCAGAAGCAAGTGTTGAAGAAATTGATGAGCTTAATATTCTTGAAGCAGATATGCTTGCTATGCGACGCGCAGTTGAGGGCTTGCAAATAAAGGCGGATTTTGCTATTATTGACGGAAATGTTAGCCGTGGCTTCTCTATTCCTACGTTGACTGTGATTAAAGGTGATGCCACAAGTCCAAGTATTGCTGCAGCATCAATTCTTGCAAAGGTGACGCGAGATGAAATGTGTGAACAGATGGATAAGGACTATCCGGAGTATGGAATTGGAAAGCACAAGGGATATGCAACAAAGCAACATATGGATGCGCTTCGTAAGTTTGGACCCTCCCCAATTCACAGAAAAAAATTCATAAGATTTTTGGACTAAAGTAACATGAAAAACACTACCGACCTCGGCAGATACGGTGAAAATGCCGCGGCTCAGTTCTTAAAAAGCAAAAAATATAAGATAAAAGAGCAAAATTATCACGCTTCCCACAACGAAATTGACATTATTGCAGAGGACAAAAAATATATTGTTTTTGTGGAGGTCAAGACGCGCACCGTCGTTTCAAATTCAAAATTTGAATATGAAACCCCTGCTTCTGCTGTAACCTACACAAAACAAAAACGCGTTCTTGCCGCTGCGCAGGTATATCTAAATGCTCACCCTACCCAAAAGACACCAAGACTTGACGTTATTGAGGTTTATCTTTCTCATAATGGCGAAGTTTTGGAAATTAATCATATGGAAGATGCTTTTTCTAATTAATTATGAAATTATTTGATTTACATTGTGACACTGCAACACGATTGCTCAATGAAACGCAAGAATTATATGACAATTCCCTGCACGTTTCACTAAAACGTGCAGAATATCTTGATAGCTATGCTCAGGTTATGGCGGTTTGGACAAACAGACGCTTTTCTGATGCAGAGGGCTATAAAAGATTTTTTGAGGTTGTGGATAATCTAAAAAAAGAAGTTGATAAAAATACTACTCAAGCACTTCTTGTTAATAATTCCAACGAGCTTTTATCTTGCTTGAACGATAATAAAATTCCCTTGATTTTAGCAGTTGAGGATGCAAGAATTCTTGAAAATGATTTGAAAAGATTGCAAGTATTACACTCATACGGTGTAAGAATTTTAACTCTTAATTGGTATGGAGAAACCTGTATTGGCGGAGGTCACAATACTAATGTCGGTCTTACGGATTTTGGCATTTCGGTAGTCAAAAATTGCTTTGAATTCGGCATTATTCCCGATATATCCCATTGTTCATTTGAGGGTGCAAAAATGACTCTTGATTTGGCAAAGGAATATAAAAAGCCAATTATTGCATCACATTCAGATTCATATTCTGTAAATCCACACACAAGAAATCTTCAAGATGAAGATTTTAAGAGAATTAATGAGATTCACGGACTTGTAGGGATCAATCTCTGTCCCGAGCACCTCTCATCAAAATCAAGTGCGAATATATTTGATATACTTAATCACATCGAGCATTATTTATCACTCGGTGGAGAAAATACTATTGCTATGGGCGGTGACCTTGACGGCACTAATCTTCCTGATGGATTTTCGGGCGTTGAGGATATATATAAAATTGCTGATGAGATGCAAAAATTAAACTACTCTGAAGAGCTGATTAATAAAATAATGTATAAAAATGCTTTTGATTTTTTCAAAAGCAACTTTTGATGGAGAAATTTATGAAATTTCAAAGTACTAGAGATTTAAATAAAACCAAATACGATTCCGCTCAAGTGATAAAGCAAGGTCTTGCAAACGATGGTGGATTATTTGTCCCCGAGGAAATTCCAATGATTTCCCAAGATGACATAAAATCCTTTTGCCATCTTTCTTATCCCGAGCTTGCGGCAACCGTGCTTGGTAAATTTTTGAGTGATTATTCATATGATGAATTGCTTGACGATTGTAAAAATGCTTACAATAATGATTCATTTCCTGATGGAGCTTGTCCTCTTGTCAAGGTAGACGATTCCACCTATTCCCTTGAATTATGGCACGGCCCAACTTGTGCATTTAAAGATATGGCCCTTCAAATTATGCCAAAGCTTCTCTCGCGCGCACTTGTGAAAACGGGAGAAAAAAAGGAAGCACTTGTCCTTGTTGCTACGTCGGGTGATACAGGAAAAGCCGCTCTTGAAGGATATAAGGACGTTGAGCAAATTAAAATTTGCGTATTTTATCCCAAGGATGGAGTCAGCACCGTTCAACAATTGCAAATGACTACCCAAACTGGAAGCAACGTTAACGTTTGTGCGGTTGAAGGCAATTTTGACGATATTCAGTCAGGAGTAAAGCGCATATTCAATGATGAAAAGATTGCAGAAGATTTGAATAAGCAAGGATATTTCCTTTCGAGCGCAAACTCTATAAATTTTGGACGTCTTGCTCCGCAAATTGTCTACTATATCAAAGCATACTGCGACCTTCTCATTCATAAAGAGATAGAGCTGGGCGATATGATAAACGTTTGCGTGCCTACCGGTAATTTCGGAAATATACTTGCTGCATATATTGCAAAGCTTATGGGATTACCTATAAATAAGTTGATATGCGCTTCAAATTCCAACAACATATTAACCGATTTTTTGAATACCGGCAGATATGATAGAAATCGTGATTTTCATCTAACAATGTCACCTTCTATGGATATACTTATTTCAAGCAATCTTGAAAGACTTATCTATTTTGTTAGTGACGCAAAGCAAACGGCAGAATATATGAATCTGCTTAATTCTAAGGGCTGCTATCAGGTCAGCGATGATATTAAACGCAAAATTGATAAAAATTTTGTTGGATATTATGCGGACGAATCGCAAACTGCAGATACTATAGCAAAATATTATAACTTGCAAGATTACCTAATGGATACACATACAGCGGTTGCATTCTCTGCTCTTGAAAGCTACAGAAACGAGCATAAGGATAATACCAAAACTATAGTTGCTTCAACAGCAAGTCCATATAAATTTGCTCAAAATGTTTACAGTTCTATTTATAATAGTAATCCGTATGACGATTTAGCTATACTTGAGGAATTGTCTATAATTACCGGAACCCAAATTCCCAAGCCGTTATATCAGCTTGATAAAAAAAGCATTAATTTTATGGGTGTTATTTCTGCTGATAATATGTTTGATGAGGTATTAAATTTTATAAAAAAATAAGCATATCCCTTTCGAGATATGCTTTGTAAAGATTGTTATTCAGTTCTGTTTCTAAAGGTTGTACAAAGTGTTTCTCTGCTAACCTCTGCTTGATGAGGTCCAACCTTAATGTGACCTGCTGTACAATGTCCCTCGCCTGTGTGATAATGACAAGTTACCACGTCGCAGGTGATACCCTTGATTACGTTTTTAGAATTTTCACAGCAATTTTTCTCGTTATTCATATTTTGCTCCATTCTGCCATACGGCTCTTGTATTGAGAGATTTCTCTCATAAAAAGTATTCACATTTTAAAACTAATTTATTCAATGAAAGGAAGCAATAATGTCTTTATACGTTATTTCCGATATTCATCTTTCCACAAACGAAACCACAAACAAATCAATGGAAAAATTCGGAACCAAGTGGAAAGATTACCATAATAAACTCGAAAAATATTTTCGCGCAATAATCAATGATGATGACACGGTTGTTATTCCCGGTGATATTTCTTGGGCAATGACACTCGAAGAAGCAAAGTCCGATTTCAAATTTTTGGATTCCTTGCCCGGTACTAAAATTATAGGTAAAGGAAATCACGATTTTTGGTGGTCTACCGCTTCAAAAATTCATTCGTTCTTTGCAGAAAATGAAATTACCACAATAAAACTTTTGCATAATAATGCATATCTTCTGGAGGATTGTATTATTTGTGGCTCTCGTGGTTGGTTTTATGACGAGAAGCAACAAAAAACCGTTGGTGAAGTCGATTACGAAAAAATTGTTTCAAGAGAAGCGCAACGACTTGAAATCAGCTTGAGCGAGGCGTTAAAAATTAAAAATGATGGCAATGACCTTCCGATTTTAGTTTTTTTACACTTCCCCCCCGTTTATGCTGATTGTGTTTGTGATAAAATTCTTGATGTACTGAAAAAATACGAAATCACTACCTGCTATTATGGTCATATCCATAATAACTATAGCATACCACGTCAGTTTGTGTTTGACGGAATAACCTTTACAATGGTGGCTGCCGACTACCTAAATTTCGCTCCAATGCCAATTTTTCTTTAATTTTGGTATTTTTGCGAAAAAATCTTGACATTTTGTTGCTAATTATGTATAATCATTGATGTATGTTAAAATTCTTGGAGGAATTACAAATGAAATTAATCAAAAACGAAAAAATCGAAGGAAGCCAAGTTGAGCTTCACTTCTCTGTTGAACAGTCTGTATTTGAAGCCGCTTGCGAGCGTGCTTACAGAAAAGAAGTTGGTAAAATCAATATTCCCGGCTTCAGAAAAGGCAAAGCTCCCAGAGCTATGATCGAAAAAATGTATGGTAAGGGCTTCTTCTATGATACAGCTCTTAACGACATTCTTCCCGAAGCTTATGAGGCAGCAATTAAGGAATCAGGTATTGATCCCGTAGCACAACCCGAAATCGACGTTCTTTCTATTGACGAAAACGGTGTTGTTTTCACAGCTAAGGTTTACGTTAAGCCAGAGGTTAAGATTGAAGGATACTTCGGTATTGAAGTAACAAAGGAAGTTGCTCCTGTTACCGACGAAGAACTCAATAAGGAGCTTGAACTTGTTAGAGAAAGAAACAGCCGTGAGCTTGATGCTAACGATCGTCCTGCAGAGCTTGGTGATACAGCAGTTATCGACTTTGAGGGATTTGTTGACGGTGTTGCTTTTGAAGGTGGCAAGGGCGAGGATTATGCTCTTAAGCTCGGTTCCGGTCAGTTTATTCCCGGTTTCGAGGAACAAATAGTAGGTCACTCTGTTGACGAGGAATTTGACGTAAACGTTACATTCCCCACAGAATACCACGCTGAAGACCTTGCAGGTAAGGCTTCTGTATTTAAAGTAAAGCTTCACGCACTCACTAAGGTTGAGCTTCCCGAGCTTGATGACGAATTTGCTAAAGACGTATCTGAATTCGATACACTTGATGAATACAAGGCAGATCTTAAGGCAAAAATCGAAGCAAGACACGAAGCAACTGCTCAGTCTGCAGTTGATGGTCAGATTATGGATGCTCTTATTGAAAAGCTTGAAGCAGAAATTCCTGAAGCAATGTTCGAAAGCGAAGCAGAAAACTTCGTTCGTGACTATGATAATCAGCTTAGAATGCAGGGACTTGATCTTAAGACATACTTCCAGTACACAGGTTTGACTCTTGAAACACTTCGTGCGCAGTTCCGTCCTCAGGCAGAAAAGCAGGTTAAGGCTCGTCTTGCTCTTGAAAAGATTGCAGAGCTTGAAAATCTCACCGCTTCTGAAGATGATATTAATGCAGAATATGCAAGAATCGCTGAAGCATACGGTATCGATGTTGAACAGGTTAAGGCATCTATCGACTCCGAATTTATCGCAGCTGATATGAGAGTTAAACTTGCTCTTGATGCGGTTAAGGAAAAGGCGGTTGTTAAAGCTCCTAAGAAAAAGAGCACAAGAAAGGCCGCTCCCAAGGCAGCAGCTGCTGAAGGCGAAGAAAAGCCTGTAAAGAAGACAAGAAAAACAACAAAGAAAGCTACTGAAGAACCCACAGAAGCTTAATTCCCTTTTAAAATTTAAGGAGGTCATTACTTATGATGAATAATTCACTCGTCCCAATGGTTGTTGAACAAACCGGCAGAGGCGAAAGATCCTATGATATTTTTTCAAGACTGCTTAATGACCGTATTATATTTCTCTCCGATGAGGTAAACGATGCTACAGCTTCCCTTGTGGTTGCTCAGCTTCTCTACCTCGAGGCACAGGATCCCGATAAGGATATTTCCTTTTACATTAACTCACCCGGTGGCTCCGTTACCGCGGGTATGGCGATTTATGACACTATGAATTTCATTAAATGTGACGTTTCAACCGTTTGTATCGGTATGGCAGCAAGTATGGGAGCATTCCTTCTTTCTGCAGGAACAAAGGGTAAGAGATTTGCTCTTCCCAATAGTGAAATTATGATTCACCAGCCCCTTGGTGGTGCAAAGGGTCAGGCAACTGATATTAAAATTCAAGCAGAGCTTATTCTTCGTACACGTGATAGACTCAATGCAATACTTGCTAAAAATACAGGTAAAACCATTGAAGAAATTGCTCGTGATACCGAAAGAGATAATTATATGACCGCAGAGCAAGCACTTGAATACGGTCTTGTTGATAAGGTTATTGATAAGCACGCTTAATTGAAAGGTAAATATTATGGCTGAAAATAAAAAGGCCGACGGAAACGGCAATACCCCAAAAAGGTATTGCCATTTCTGCGGAAGAAATGAAAATCAAGTTGAATTTTTAATTCCATCTCCAACGGGAGCTTATATTTGTGACTATTGCGTACTCGCTTGTTCAGATATTCTTGATGAAGCATTTGCAGATTTCTCTGCTAATACTGATAGCTTAAAGTTTGAGGAGCTCCCCAAACCAATGGATATAAAGAAAACTCTTGACGAATATGTAATTGGTCAGGATGATGCAAAAATTGCACTTTCAGTGGCAGTATATAACCACTATAAAAGAATTCTTTCGAAAGCCGAGAAAAAGGACGAAAAAGAGCTTGACGGTGTTGAGCTTCAAAAATCAAACGTTCTTTTGATAGGCCCCACCGGTGTTGGTAAAACTTATCTTGCTCAGACACTTGCAAAAACTCTTCAGGTTCCCTTTGCTATTGCAGATGCCACAACTTTGACAGAAGCAGGTTATGTGGGAGAAGACGTTGAAAATATACTTCTTCGACTTATCCAAGCTGCAGATTACGATGTTGAACGCGCAGAAAAAGGCATTATTTATATTGACGAAATTGATAAAATTTCAAGAAAAAGTGAAAATCGTTCTATCACTCGTGACGTTTCGGGCGAAGGCGTACAACAGGCACTTTTGAAAATTCTTGAAGGTACGACTGCAAACGTTCCCCCTCAAGGTGGACGTAAGCATCCCAATCAGGAATTCATTCAGATAAATACTGAAAACATCCTTTTTATTTGCGGTGGTGCATTTGACGGACTTGAAAAGATTATTGAAAAACGTAAAGGCAATAACGTTATCGGCTTTGGCGGTGAGGTCAAGAAAAAGAGTGAAAAGAAAAAAGACGGAATTTACAAAGATGTTACTTCTCATGATATAGTTAAGTATGGTCTTATTCCCGAGCTTACGGGACGTATTCCCGTAATTGTTGCCTTGTCAGAACTTGATAAAGCAGCTCTTACAAGAATAATCAAAGAACCCAAGAATTCTCTTTTGAAGCAATATGTTAAACTCTTTGGAATTGATAATATTGATATTGAGTTTGAGGAAGATGCTATTGGAGCTATTGCGGAGCTTGCTATTGAACAAAATACAGGTGCGCGCGGACTTCGTTCCATTATGGAAGGATTCCTTATGCCACTTATGTATTCTGTTCCATCTCGCAACGATATTCAAAAGATTATTATTACTCGCGAAACGGTTATTGATAAGACAGAACCCAAATATATATTAAAATAAAAAGACGGCTGTTGCTTTCGCAACAGCCATTTTTATTAGCAATGACATCCCTTGTCAGGATGCTTCATTTGTGTTGGAGTTGGAGCATTACCCGTGGAAAATTCGTGTGTTGGGAAAGCCATACATCTGAATATATCGCAGGGATTTTCATCCGTGTGAGATAAGCATTCCTTATCAGGTACCGTGTATTCAGTTGCCTGAATCAAATATTGCGCAGGACGAACGATTCTCAATACTGAGAATATGCCTATTGATACAACCAAAAATCTT
>JAGBYG010000048.1 GCA_017628875.1 Clostridia bacterium | reverse complement strand
GTGGGGTTAAGCGAAATAAAGAGCGCAAATCCTCAAATATCGAATCCCGATCTGATCTATCCGGGACAGATATTGAACATACCTTTAACTGATGCCTCAGTTGTTAGCTTTGAAAAAGAAGTTATAAGACTTGTTAATGAAATAAGAGTAAAAAACGGTCTTAAGGAGCTTGAATATGACTGGGAACTGTGCCGTGTAGCGAGAATTAAGTCGCAGGATATGAAGGATAACCGATATTTCTCGCACACCAGCCCTACATACGGCTCACCGTTTCAAATGATGAAAAGCTTTGGAATAACTTACAGAAGTGCTGGTGAGAATATTGCAAGAGGACAGCGCACACCGCAGGAAGTTGTAAATGCTTGGATGAATTCCTCGGGGCACCGTGCAAACATTTTGAATTCTTCCTTTACTCATATAGGTGTTGGATACGTTGCAAGCGGTCATTATTGGACGCAGATGTTTATAGGCAAATAGTAAAATTAAAATCCCAATGTAAAAACATTGGGATTTTTTGTTTTTTTGCAAAAAAGATATTGAAAAAATCGAAATAATTTGATACAATAGTGAAGTAAATTATAAATGGTAGAGGTAATATGAAAACTAATAAATATATATCAATGCTGCTATTATTTTTAGCAGCATTCTTTTGGGGATTTGCGTTTGTGGCGCAGGATCTAGTTGCGGATATTCCACCGATTACCGTTGGTATGGTTAGGTGGTTTATCGGAGCATTCTTCCTTTTCTTTGTCATAATGATTCTTGACAAGGCAAAGAAAAGCGAAAGAAAGCTCATATCTAAAGGAAAATTAGATTTTACAAAAACTGAAATTCAGGGCGGATTGGCAACGGGTATAATCGTTTCCGTGGCGTCTATTTTTCAGCAAATGGGTATAAATCAGGGTACGTCGGGTGGAAAAGCGGCATTTATTACTGCACTTTATGTAGTGCTTGTGCCGATTTACGCACTCTTTTTGAGAAAACGAGTAAAAGTGAACGTATGGATTGCGGTTTTTGTTGCGGTTGTTGGTTTTTATTTACTCTGCATCAAAAAGGGAGAGGGAATTGTTCCTTCGGATTTTTGGGTGATTTTGAGTGCGGTGATTTATCCCATACATATTCTCACAATCGACCATTTCGCTCCCAAATGTGATTGTATAAGAATGTCTTGTTTGCAGTTCTTTTTTGCATTTTTGATTAACGCATTCTTCGCATTTTTGCTTGAATCACCAATCAATTGGGTAGAAATATGGACACACATTTTGCCGTTTTTGTATCTTGGTGTATTCTCAAGCGGAATTGCATACACCTTGCAGATCGTGGGGCAGAAGAACGTTAATCCAACTGTAGCATCACTTATTTTATCGCTTGAATCCGTGTTTGGCCTCTTGGGCGGTATGATAATTCTTGGTGATAAGTTGGCGGCAAAGGAATATATAGGCGCAGGACTTATATTCTTTGCAGTTGTAATTTCACAGGTTGAATTTAAAAAGAAAAACCGTGTTTAAAACACGGTTTTTCTTTATTCATCTTTTTTGAGCTTTGCAAGTGGGTTTTGTTCCATTGCATTTTTCATATGCTCGTTTGAAACGTGGGTGTAAATTTGCGTAGTATTGAGCTGCTCGTGGCCGAGAATGTCCTTAAGCACGCGCACGTCAACGTTGCCGCTTTGATACATAAGGGTTGCTGCGGTGTGACGGAGCTTGTGAACGGAGAAGTGCTTTGCTTCAAGTCCTGCAAGCTCAAGATATTTATAAACCATCCATTGAACAGTTTTTACGCTTATGCGTTTGTTAAGTCGGCTTAAAAAGAGAGCTTTTGTTTGTACGTTTTCATATTTTGGACTCAAACGGATTTCAAGATAATCGTGAAGCACCGTTCTGCACGCCTCGTTGAGATAGATAACGCGCTCCTTGTTGCCCTTACCGAGAACGCGCAGTGAACGAAGCTCGCGGTCAATGTCGTTAAGATTGATTCCGACAAGTTCGGAAAGTCGCATTCCGCAGTTTAGGAAGAGCGTTAAAATACAGTAGTCGCGCTCCTTGGTGTTGGATTCGGGATCGTCAAGCACTGCCTGAAGAAGCATTAGAGATTCATCAAGCGTCAAGAATTTTGGAAGTGTTTTCTTGGGCTTTGGGGATTCAATGTTTATTGCAGGATTGTCCTCAAAATAGTTGCGTTTTATGGTGAAATATTTATAAAGCCCCTTGATAGCAGAGAGCTTGCGCGCCTTTGCGCTCCACATGTTTTTGCGCGTGTCACCCGTGTAGAAAAGGAATTCGTATATCTGCTCGGTCTTGACCTTTGAAAGATAGTTCGCATCAACGGGAGTTACGTCTATTTCAACGAACTCGTCGCTGTCAATTTCAATCTTATTTTCAACCACCAAAAGATAGCGGAAGAACGTGCGAAGGTCGAGCATATATTCATTAACTGTCTTTTCGGAGCAACCCTGAATCGTGCGCTTGTATATCGCAAATTGTTGAACGTCCTGTGAAAATTCATTAAGTTCGGGGAATGAACTCATATCATACCTCCAATTATACAAAATTATTTAATTTATTATAGCATACTTTTTTGATAAAGGGAAGAGAAAATATAAAAATTTTTAGAAATATTTTCAAAATCACTTGACAAAAAGGGAGATATGTGGTAATATATATAAGTCGCAGAGAGCGATATGTGCATTAGCTCAGCTGGATAGAGTGTTTGGCTACGAACCAAAAGGTCAGGGGTTCGAATC
>JAGBYG010000047.1 GCA_017628875.1 Clostridia bacterium | reverse complement strand
GGGAGGTGGCTTTGCCCTTAGGCAAAGACGGAGGGAGTTCCCCTTTCGACTTCAACTAACATTCCGATAAATCAAAATTTGAAGCACAAAAGAAGCAGAGCTTTCGCTCTGCTTCTTTTTATTAATTTTAGGGCTCAATGGGAAGCACGATGCTTGCTCCGTAACCGGACATATCCGTGGGGAGCTTGCCGTCCCATTTAGCAAGGTATTCTATGTACTTGAGGTAATCTGTAATAAGTGCGATCTCGTCTGCAGATTTGCCTGTGAAATCGATTTCATACTCAATCACAGCAACACCGTCCTCGTCAACGCCTTGCTTTTCAGTAATCTTGAAGCCAAGCGCTCTCGCAATTTCAACAGATTTAAGCTGAATTGAAATAGCATCTGCGCGTGAAAGCTCAACCTGTGCCTCGCGCTCTGCCTCTGCGGCGATGAGCTTCGCCTTAGCTTCACCCTCTGCCTTCTGAATAGCGGCTTCTTTCTCTGCTTCAGCTGCAGCAACCTTCATTTCATTCTCATATTCCGCCTGAAGCTTCTTCTGCTCGGCAATCATCTTTTCTTCAACTGCCTTTTCAAAAGCGTCAGAGAAATCAATATTAGTAAGAACTACAGTTGATACAGTTACGAAATATTCGTCAGTAATCGCATTGATAATTGCTTCCTCAACCTTTGGGGACATTGAAGCACGATCTGAAATAATATCCATCGCCTTATACGAAGACAAAACAGACTTTGTCTTTTCTATAGCAATCGCCTCAATTCTGCTTTGGAGCGCATCAAGGTTTCCATACTGATTAGCAATATCAATCGCCTTATCTGTTGAAATTTGGTACTGCAAGGTCATTGCAATGTCCATTGTCTGCGCGTCAGAAGAATATGCGGATGTCACGATCTCAACGTTCTGCACCTTAGAATCATAGTAATCATACTGAGTAATGAGCCAAAGGTCAAAATGCATACCTGCAGTCTTTACATCCTTTGCTTCTCCCATATGCTTTACTACTGCAACTTCACCGGTATTAACAATGTGAATGCTGAAGGGCACGACTACTAACACAAGTGCAAAAACAAGTGCTAAAGCAATCATAAATACGGGTGTTTTACCCGTTGAATTGTGTTTTTTTACAGCAAGTCCTATACAAAGAACGCACAAAGCGCCAAGAACTCCTGCCATAAGAATTGTCATCATAATCATAGTTTTCCTTTCTTGATTTTATTGATTATTTAGATTGGCGTTAACACGCCGTTATAACTGCTCCAAAACGGTAGCAACGCCGATTGAAAACAAAGTTCCAAACAGAACCAGCACACCACCTATGACGCAGATTATAAATGTCATTTTTTTCACCTTTCCTTTCTTTGATGTATTAATTATACACCTAAAAGAAAGGAAAATAAAGAGCAAAAAGTGCAAAATTCGACATCTTATTTTTGCAAAAAGTGCAAAAATAAGGGGATAATTTGCAAATTTTGATTTATCGGGGAGTTAGTTTTCGTAAATACGCGGGTCGCGTGATGCCGTCGACCCCTACGGAGTTAGATTTGCTTCGTTTGCTAAATTATAGCCATTTTACTAACCATATCCCTATTATTTTACTATAAAATTTGCATTATAATTGTAGGGGTCGGCGGCATCACACGACCCGTACGAAATACAAATCTATCTTTTTAATTCCCCCATAAATCTCAATTTAGAGACCAATATACTTTCTAAAATCATCCCACGAGCCGTGGGGATATTGAGAAATGTCTTTGTTTTCGACATTTATCAAGCAATCGGTAATCAAGAAAACCTCCATACCGAGTTCACGCGCCACCATATCCTCGCGCACGTCATTACCAACCATCATACAATTCTTTGCATCAACGCCAAGATGCTTCAAAATCGCGCGATAGTAATCGAGATTAGGTTTGCAAAAGCTTGAATTCTCATAGCAGGTGCAGTATTCAAAATCACTCAACTGAAGTCCTGCCCACCCAAGTCGCATCTCGTTTGCACGCAACGGAAACAGGGGATTTGTAGCAATAGCAATGCGTACCTCCCTCTTCTTGAGTGCCGAAATAATCTCCGCAACCTTAGGATTTATTCCGCAAACTGCAGATATTTGATTGAATTCATTTTTATAGAACTCATCAAGAATGTCCTTTTTACCAGAAAAATCTATTCCCAAAAGCTTTTCAAAAACGGAGAAAAATCTCTCCTCATTAGTGCAAGAACCATCGTTTTTCATCATTGCGCCGGTAGCTACCCAAACGGCAGAAGCGAGTGCTTTTTGCTCCTCCTCGGTAGAGGCAGGCAAGCCCAATTGTGCGAGCTTTTTTACCAGTGCATAAAAATATGCCTTTGTAAAAACATCCAAATCCATCGGCAAAAGTGTGCCATCCAGATCGAATAATATCAATTTTTTCATATTCATTTCCTTTTGAGAGGTGGGACTAAGCCACCTCTGTTTTTGTAAATTAAACTATCTCAATTCCCTCAAAAATAGCGCATTTAGGACCGCGATAGCTTTCATAGGTGATAACTTCGTTTGAAAGGCGCATATTTGCAAGGGCTACGCTGAGCTTTCCGCTAATGGAGATACCCGTCACAGGAATTTCGCGTTCGCCATCAAAATAGTAGCCAAGGCGAACCTCTCCACCGATATAATCGTTGTAAATATCAACCTGAAGTCCACTCATTGAAGCGCAACGGAAGTAGGGCGCGCTTGCTTTTTGATCGTCTGTAAGTGTTCCACTCTCAACGGACATACATCCAAGATTACCTGTCGCAATCTCATTAAGATACTGTGCATATCTTGTGCCGCCCCAAAGAGAAACTGCCTTTCCATTATCAATTATAGTTTTGTCAACAAGGGTTACACCATCTCCGTCAAATGCAGATGAGCGCACACTTCCCTTCATCTGTCCACACATTGTAATGGTGAGTCTATCTCCCTTTGCGTCCTTTTGAATATCATCACCAATGGAGAACGCATTTGAATGTTGATAAACCGCAGAAAAGTTAAGATTACCAACGTAGTTTCCAATAAGCTGCTCAAGCTCGGGAGCATCAAGCACAACGGGGCACGCAAGTTTTTCTGCAGGTGCTTTTGCTTCGTATCTGTCCTTTACCTCGTGCATCTTCTTTGAAATTTCGTCCACGACAAGATTGTGATCAAATTCCGTGAAATTATACTGCTCATAAAGTTCAACACTCTCGCCACCATTAAACGTGGGGATTGCCTCGACCATAGCGCGATATTTAACCTGCGTCTTATCAATTCCGCGACTATTCGTTACAGAAACAATATCCTTATAAACGAAAATTTCAAGCGCATTTATAGAGCCACCCTCAACATTATCAGCTTCAAAACACGCTGTTGAAACAAGAGAAGCAAGCTCGTGCGAGTCATAGCTTGTAAAATTAGAGGCAGAAGCATATTCGCCCACTTCATTTTCAGGGAGAGAATAGGACTGATTTGCAATAATATTCGCCTTTTTCTTTGCCTTTTCAATTTCTTCAGTAATTTTTTCATCATCATAAGAAGAATAAACCGAGAACGTTGCCTCGCCAAGTCTTTCATCGTGCAAAACGTAAACTGTAACCTTAACGTCGGTTGTGTCGGTGCTTCTCACCGTTTCAAGATTTTTGTGAACGAAAAAAAGCTCCGTTGATTCCGTTCTCACGGTATTTACCTTCCAATCGGAAATACCGCTTGTATTTTTAAGTATATTAATAATTCTATTTCTCATGCCAATTTCACCCTCACTTTCAAAGCAGGTCCGCCATCAGAAACGCGTACCCATTCCTTATAGCCCTTTCCGCAAGAGCCCGCGCCGATAATTTTAAAATCGTCGGAAACCATGGAGATGGATTTGAGCAATTCGGGAACAGAACCACTCATAACAACGGGAGAAACGTAATTGTCGGTGAGTTTTCCGTCAACAATTTCAATTCCGTATTCAGCGGTGCATTGGATCTGCCAGTTTTTAGGATCTTCCATGCCGTTGTTCGTTTCAAAAAGCATATATCCGTGCTTGATTGAAGCAATCATATCCTCAAGCTTATCGTTACCGGGACAGAAGAATGTGTTTGTCATTCTTGAATATGCCTTTCTCTTATAGGACTGTCGTCTACCATTACCCGTTGGCTCAGTTCCAAGCTCGGTTGCGGATACAAGGTCAGAAATACCTGCAACGAGAATTCCGTCCTTAATAATCTGTGTATCGTGAGCCAAAACACCATCATCATCAAAGAAATATGACGCGGTTGAGAATGTTGCACTTGCTCCGTCACGCATATTGCAGATGGGAGATGCAACGTAATCGCCAACATAATATTTAGCGAGAGCTCTGTCCTTAACAAATTGGTCCATCTCAACACCGTGACCGAATGCCTCGTGCGCTATAAGTCCCGAAATAGATGGATCAGTTATAACGTCATAAACGCCCGGTACGATTGGCTTCGCAGTTGCGAGTTTTTCGCACTTGTGAACAAGCGCATCAATGTGAGAAGGCATCTCGTCAAGAGCTTCTTTCATAAGGTTTGAGTAAGTTCCCTCTCTTGCCATAACCATTTTTTCACCGTCGCGGTAAACACCAACCGCCATAACGTTTACCCAAGAATAGAATTGGTCAAGCTCGCGGTTTTTGGATATAAAGAGCTTTGATACAGTAAATGGCATAACAGCAACTATAGCATTTAAGAGCTTGTCACTCTTTGAAAGAATGGCATCGCGTATCTCGACGCACTTTGAAAGCAATTCCTCATCAGAAAAATTATCAAAGTCACATTCGCGAGAAAAAGACTGTACCATCGGCTCGTCGGCAGGAACTGAAACCGAAATTTCTCTCTCAACAAGAGAGTCCTCTACCTTTACCGACTCAACTATCTTTGCTGCAAGCGCAGGAATATCACCCGTGATGTCATCAAGGGAATATTCAAAGAATGCGCGTCCGTTGTGCATCTTGATAACGAAACCACATTCGGATGCACTTCCCTCTCCAATGTCTGAAACGGCGCGATTTACTCTTATCGCGCTCGACTTGACGTCAGAACCAAGTATGCCAACATAAGCAAAACTCTTGCCAAGCTCATTTACAAGCGCACGGCAAACGTCACGTCTTGAATTTAAAAATGTAGAAAATTGCATTTTTTCTTGCCTCCTATATGTAAAGATTATTTATTAACTAAATTGGGATTTATAGGGG
>JAGBYG010000046.1 GCA_017628875.1 Clostridia bacterium | reverse complement strand
GTAACTATTAATCAAAACATCTATTCTCAAGCACAAACAGCGGCAGACCTTGCGCAAGAGACACAATGGGAAGCGCACAGAGCTTGGATTTCGGAAGTAGAAAAATAAAGGAGAGGTAAACAATGTATAATGCAAAAATTATCACCGATGCAGGCAAAGAATTTCGCTTCGGATATGATGATGGTTGTTTGTTTGATATCTCTCCTTTGAGCGGAAGCGATGTAAACATAACAACCTCACAAGGATTTCAGCAAATTGGTGTGACGGTAGAAGGGCAAAATGTTGGAAGCGTTCGCAGAACAATAACGGGTACGCTTTTAAACAAGGTGGCGGAGGCAAAAATGCTCTCCGTCTTGCCCGTCTTTACTACAGGTCGCTTATATGTGAATGACACAAGATTCTGCAATATAACTGTCAACAAAACGCCCGAAATTCGCACTTCAAAATTCGGTAAGAAAACATTTTCGATGCAAGTGTTCTGTGATACTCCTTTTTGGAGTAACGCAAACGACAATTCATATATTGTCAGCAATTATAAAAAGTCTTTTACTTTCCCCGTCACCTATGATTCGCACACTTTCGCTGTGAGGACAGAAAACGCATTTGTCAATTGTTTCAATGGCGGTGATGTTTCCGTGCCTCTCACGTGCGAATTTACAGCCGATGCGGAGGTTGAAAACTACGGTGTGATAAATATTCGCACTTTTGAAGAATTACGATTTGAGGATGTTTTGAAGGTCGGAGAAAAGGCAAGATTGTATTACGAAAACGGACGCATTAAAGCAACCAAAGAAGATGCTGACGGCAATGTAATAGGAATCTTGGGAAAATTAACAGATTCAAGCAATTTGTTCAATGTAGCACCCGGCGACAATATTTTAAAAATTTCCGCAACGAGCAACGAGCAATTTTTGAAAGCTAACATCACATTTAGATCTGCATATATGGGGGTAATAGTTTGAGACTAACCTTTTATGATTCAGCTCTTGAAAAGAAAGCGGTTATGTTCAATTGGCTGTCAATGCTTTGGCAACCTGAATATAATGATGTGGGCTATTTTGTAATAGAATTGCAAGAAAATTCGGAGTTTTTCGGAATCGTTAAGCAATTAGATTATGTTGTTTTTGATGAAGACCCCGACACCGTGATGATGGTTTGGGGAATCGAACTTAAAGACAGAAAAGTTGTAATTTCGGGTCACAGCGCGGTATATCTTCTTAATAACCGAGTCAGCGACGATGTGGTTAAGAACGAAAATGCCGAACTTGCTATGAGGCGACAGATCGAGAATATGACTCCGTGGGATTGCGTAACCGTCGGAGAGCTTAAGGGTTTGCCCGACAAATTCACCGCGCAGACTTCGGATGGAAGCGTTCTTGAATATTGCACTACGATATCTAAATTCTCCGATATCGGTTTTAGATTTAGAAAGTTAAATAAAAATTTACTTTTTGAATGCTATAAACCCGATGTGAATCAAAATGTAAGATTCGCCGCAAAGCTCGGCAATATGGGAGACGAAAGATATTCCGAAAGCGAAAAAGATTACAAAAATGTAGCTGTGGTTGCAGGTGCATTAATTGATGGTCAGCGCGTAACGGTGGTAGTAGGTGATACTACCGCCGTGGGCGTGGCAAGGCGTGAAATGTATGTCGATGCGCGAGATATTCAACCTAATGAGGGAGAGACGCGAGAAGAATATGAGGAAAGGCTTGAAAGGAGAGGCGAGAAAAAACTTTCCGAGAGGCTGAAAATCGTAAATTCTAATTTTTCTATCCTTACGGAAGATGTTGCGCTCGGTGATTTGGTGTTGCTGAATCCTACCTACACGAACGAGACGCTTCAAGCACGTGTGACTTCGATCACATATAAAAGCCAAAATAACACAATGCAAAAAATAATTGGAATAGGTCAACCTATACCAACCAATAGGAGGTAAACGATATGCCTATAATCACATATCCTCTCAACGGCATCGAATATGATGCACACGACGCCGAGACGTATTTATGCACTCGTACAAGCGGAGTATTTTCGGCGGAAAATAATTTTGCTATATCAGTATCGGGAACACGTCAAGTGACCGTATCGCCAGGCATTGCTTGGATTAACAACGGAGAATTTAAGGGCAAAAGTGTAGTAAGCACCGCACCCGAAAACATAACCATTCCGAGTGCTGATGGTTCGCTTAACAGAATCGATCTGTTAGTGTTGCGCTTTGATGTTTCGACAAATAAGACGATTTTTGCTATTAAAAGCGGCGTTCCCGCTGTGTCTCCTGTTTCGCCTAAACCATCTAAAGAATCTGCAATCTATGAGCTCGGTCTTTATACAATTTACATTTCAGCGGGTAGCGTAAATGTTATTGAAAGCGACATTTCAAGTGTTATGCTTGATGAATCATATTGTGGCGTGATGCGAGACGCGGTTACGGGACTTCCTACCGCTCAAATTCAAAAGCAAGCAGAAGAACTTATCGAAGAAATAAGACAGAGTTTGGGTGATGTTGTAAGCGCAGACGCTACAATCACAAATGACGGCGGAGATGCAAGAATTGATGTAGAATTTCAAAAAGATGCAGAGGGGAATATTAATCTCGCATTTGATTTCAAAAATTCAATTCCCGATAAGGCTGAAATAATCGAGGGCGTAATTCAAGCTCTACCCACTTGGACGGGAGGTAGTTATTAATGGCTTTTGATAAGGTAATAGATTCTCAACAGCTTGACGGAGCTATCAAGGCGACAGCGGATGCGATAAGGACCAAGACTTTTAACAAAAATCCGATACCGTGGGATAAAGAGACAGGGTTTGCAGAAAATATTAAAAAGCTGAAAACAACAACAGGATTTTTGATGGGAAGTTTCGAGGTTAAAGAAAATCAAAGGGTTACTGAAACCATTCCGCTCGTTCTTAATGGCTTAAAAGGTAAACCTAAACACGTAGTCGCGTTTTATATGGGAGATCACGGAACTTCTACACTTCAAACAGCCACCCTTTGTTATTTTGAAAAAGGTTTGAGAGACAGCGTTTTTCAGTTGAGCGGTTTGTATGCTTTAATTGAGCCGACAGAAAGATACACTATAAATCTTACCGATGATGGTTTTGAGATTTACGGCGATAATGATATAACTTGCTTTGTTATGACGGGTACTTGGGGATATGTGGTTATAACAGAAGAAAGCGGATCGGGAGAATGTGATGAAACGTGCGACGATGTTGATATTCAAAATGCCGTTGTTGAAAACCATACTTTAATATTGTCAATCTAAAGAGGTATGAAAAATGAATAATTATATTGATCAAATTAGAGTAAAAGGGCAAGATTTCAGTTTGAGAGATTCGGGAGCGGTGCGAAAGGTCAACAATCTCGTTCCCGATGAAAATGGCAATATTAACGTCGAAACAGCGGGCGGTGGTGTTGATCCCGAAGAATTGACAGCCGCAGTAGAAGCGGCATTGGCTGAAGCCAAGGCGAGCGGCGAATTTGATGGCAAAACTGCATACGAATATGCTCAGGACGGCGGTTATTCGGGTACGGAGGCGCAGTTTGCAGATAAGCTTGCAGAGGCAACGCCGACCAAACTTCCGAACCCAAATGCCCTCACCATCAACGGCACAGAGTATGACGGCTCGAAGGCTGTTACCGTAAACATCGAAGGTGGTGGCGGTTCGGGTGGTGGTGACACCGTTTACGCTCGAATCACTTATGACGCAGAAACGGACGAAAATACATCGACAATGACGGCGGCTGAGATGATGGCGGCATATGAGTCGGGATGTACCGTAGTCGTAGTTGTAGC
This sequence comes from Clostridia bacterium, assembly GCA_017628875.1. Classification (GTDB taxonomy): domain Bacteria; phylum Bacillota; class Clostridia; order Oscillospirales; family CAG-272; genus RGIG4608. The sequence goes on along the minus strand of JAGBYG010000046.1, from coordinate 1,969 downwards.
GACAAGTGGAGATGTGATAGATGTGAGAGAAGGGTCGGCGGTACTCGCTCCATATGGAAATAACACTCTTCTTGCTGACATTATAACCGAAACGGATAAGTATCGCGTGTTGGTTGAATGTACAGACCCGTCAGACCCCGAGAACGGTAGGATAGTGGTACAGCCTTTTAGGATGGGGGCGCAACCTCTTATCGGCACTACCGCAGAAATCACACCTTCGCAGGTAGCCGAAGCTGTCGCAGAGAGCCGACCCGTGCGTATATCACACACAGATGAATACGGTGTAGAATATCTGTTCACATCATTCAATATAAAGGGTGACCTTGTTATAGGCGAAATGCTGACAACGGGTGCATATGATAATAGCGGTATACGGTATGCTACATTTCCCTACTTAAAGGGAATACTCGGCGATAATGAAAAATGGGTGTTTGACGAGACACTCCGTATGGCAACGGTGGAGGGTCTTCCTACTGCTCTTCCGAACCCGAATAAGCTCACTATTAACGGTAAGTCATATGACGGTTCAGAAGAAGTCAGCGTAAACATTGAAGGTGGCTCAAATGCCGATTGGATCGCTACGAGTGAGCAGATCGGAGGCGCACCCGTATTCAACGCCGTGGATTTGCCTTTTACGTGGTCGAGCTATTACCTCTCTATGAATAATAAGAGCTTCCGCGTGAACGTGGGAGTAGAGTATGATGTTTATTGGGAAGGAACGAAGTACGTTTGTACGCCGTTTGAAGCAAGCGGAGAATTGTTCTTCGGAAATGCAGACTTGCAAGCTTTTGAGTCTGTCAAGGAACATCCGTTGTCCAACAAAAACGCGCCGTTCCTTTTCGGGGGTAGCGGAGACACGATCACTATGGTCACGAAGAACTCAACCACCGCCGAGAACATAGATATCAGCGTTACTACACACGCCTACACGGTGTACAACAAGCTCCCTAAAGAGTATCTTCCCGATGATATCGGCGGCAATATCGACGTAACAGCCGAGGTCGGACAGACTATCGTAGTTGAGGAAGTTGACGGAAGCGGTAAGCCTACCAAGTGGAGAGCGGCTGATTATCAGCCGAGAACGCATTGGCAAGGCGAAAAAGTTATGCTTCCCGAACATACCTTTATAGGAGGTGTTGATGGTAATAACTTTATTATGCACGGGGATGGCAAACTGTTGGGTTTAACCGTTGGAAAAACATATATTGTTGTTTTCGACGGAGTGACTTATGAGTGCATCGCCGAAGCGGGTGTTGCTTCTTTAGACGGCATTACTATGTATAATGTCGTTTCAATCGGAAATCTCGGAATGTTCGGAGGTACGGACAACGGACGCCCATTTGTTCTTGCTGATATTCTTGACTATGAGCCTCCGTCTTGGGTTTGTCTACCGCACGAGTATAGCGAAGAACATACTTTATCCATAACTGGCGTGGACGAAACGAATACCATTCCCGAGAAATATCTGCGTGAGGGTTATCCATATTACATTGATGTGACTTGTGAGACCTTTACAGACGCATCAAAACCAAATGTGTACACCTGCGCCGATACCGTCGAAAATGTCAAGGCGATATATAATAGTGGCAGAGAGATAAAGGTACGTGTGACTACTACGGGCAAGAACCCGATGCCTTTTTTGTATTTTCTTACCTTGTTTTTATATGGTCCATCTCTTATTGATGGAGACAAAGCCATATTCGGTTTTACCACCAACAACTTATGGGCGGGAGAAAATTTTAATCTCTATCTCGGGGAAAAAGAAGACGGCACTTTTGAGATATCTGACACCATCGGAGATTAAATAATTCGGTCTACTTATTAGACACTAACCCCACAGCTCACCGCCCTTCGGGGCGGGGGCAAATTTATCAAAAGTAAATAAAAATTACGTATTGACAACTCTAAAAATATATGTTATAATAAGGAGCGAATGCTATGGAAATTTATATCAACATTGCGCTTGGCG
>JAGBYG010000045.1 GCA_017628875.1 Clostridia bacterium | reverse complement strand
TCAGGCAATACAAGATGCTCAAAAAGAAGCGTTTTATTCAAAGTCCCCCGGTTCTCCCACTTACAGTAGTTCTGCTGGGGTTGGAAACAAAAATGATAGTGGCACTGGCGGTACTGGCGGCACTGGTGGAAGCGGAGGCGGTGGAAGCAGTGGCAAAAAAACTTCTTCTTCCGGTAGCGGTGGATATAGTTATTCTGGTGGTTCTTTAGTAACCAGCGCCATTCCTGCTCCCGCTCCCACTCCGATCGAGCCTGACACTACTGTTCAGGACAGCTATAAAGCGGCTATGGAAGCGGCAAACGATAGGCTTAAACAAGCTTATGAGTATCAGCAGAAACAGCTTGGAACGGCAAGAGATAATGCACTTCGTGAAGCATATATCAAACAGCAGATGGTAGAAAGAAGATACCCGGAACAGCTTTCTGCGGCTGGAATTAATGGCGGTGCGGCACAAGGACTTCTTGCAAGAAACAACGCAGACTATGCAAATCAGCGAACCTCTATTCAGGGCAATTATCTTAATAATCTTGGAGAAGCAGGATTCACTTATCAGCAGGGTATTGCACAGAACAACGAAGACTTCCTCAACAGAATGGCGGCATATCAGCAGAGCCTTGATGAAATGAGAAGAAAATGGGAACTTGAACAGCTTGAGAAAAGCGGACTTCTTGGTGTAAACCCTTATGCTTACAGCAGTTATGGAACCGGAAGTGTTCAGCCGATTTCCGCACAAGCTTATCTTAACAATCTTCGCAACACTTACGGAAATCTTTTTAAATAAAAAGGAGGTGCTCTTATGCAATTTCCAGTAATAGAAGATGCACCTACCATTAGAAGAAGCATTTATAACATTAATAAATTTAAAGGCATTGACCTTTCTTCCGCTCCCGCAAAGATTGACGAAGCAAGAAGCCCGGATGCACCGAACATGATTTCCGACCTTCTTGGTAAGCTTGTTAAAAGGACGGGCTTTCAGCTTTCAAAAAATTATGGTGGAAAGATAAACGGAAGATGGGAATTTGTCGGACATGAAGTTATCCACGCAGGAGAAAACCTTTTTCTTGACGGAAACATTGTTTGTTCCGGAATGAAAAACGAAAAATCCACGGCACAGATCGTTGGAGAAAAGCTTTATATCTTTGACGGAAAAAATCCGATTGCTTGTGACGGAGAAAAAGCTTTTCCGTTGAGCGAAGAAGCTTATGTTCCTACTGTGTTTATTTCTAAAGAGCCGAGCGGCGGCGGTACGGCTTATGAAGATTTAAACCTTCTTACCGGTTATTTTACCGACAGCTTTTTTATTTCCGAAGAAAATGCTGAAGCGACAGAGTTTCAGCTTTCTTTTGCGGAACTTGATGCGGCTGAAATTAAAGCGGAAGTTCTTGACGAGAACGGAAATTGGCAAGAGAAAAAAGAAGGAACAGACTTCTCCGTTGACAGAGCAACGGGTTCGGTCACTTTCGGTACTGCACCGGGTAAAAGCCCCGTTAGCGGAGAAGATTCTGTTAAAATAACCGCTTGCAAAGTTGTTGAAGGATATTCCGACAGAATTGCAAAATGCAACAGAAGCATTGCCTATAACAGCGCGGCTACACAGAACAGAATTTTTATTGCGGGAAACCCTGACTTTCCTAATATGGACTTTTGGTGTCAAGCAAATAATCCGTTCTATTTTCCTGACCTTGACTATATGACAGTTGGCGAAGGTAAATGTGAAATTATTGGTTATTCCATTATTGAAGGACAGCTTGCGACACACATTCGCCCTTCCTTTGACGGACGAAGCATTATTCTCCGTAATTACAGAATTGACGAAGATGACAGAGCGACTTTCCCCATTGTTGGCGTTATGCAGGGCGAAGAAGCGATTGCACCCCGTTCTTTTGTATATATGGAAACAGAGCCTTTGTTCGTCACCGAAAGAGGTGTTTACGCAATTACTCCTGCGGACATTGACGGTAGAAAATATACTCAGAACCGTTCTTTTTACATAAACAAAGCCATAATGGGCGATAGCGGACTTGCAAATGCCGAATGCGCAAAGTTTCGTCAGTATTATGTAATTTCTCTTGGTGACAAGCTTTACCTTCTTGACACGTCACAGAAAAGCTACCAGAAGGGCGAACCGCTTTCCACTTTTCAGTATGAATGTTATATGTGGACGGGAATCAACGCAAATGTTCTTTGGGAAAAAGACGGAGTTCTTTATTTCGGAGATAAAGACGGAAATGTTTGTTACTTTGAAACAGACGAAAGTACCGCAACCACTTATGAAGATTATTCTGCTGACGGAAACAAAGCGATTGAAGCTTATTGGACTTTCCCGGACTTTGACGGAAACCTTTTCTGGAGAAACAAAACCATTCGTACAGTTGGACTTCAGCTTGCTCCTTTTCCGCAGAACAAAGTTGTTCTTGAAAGAAACATTAACGGAATTTGGGAAGTTCTTAAAGAATGGACGGGCAAGATTTCTTATTTTGCTTGGAACGCCATTAGTTGGAGCAACTTTACTTGGGACGGAAACCCCACTTACAGAACAGTAACCGCAAAGGTAAAAATAAAGAAATTCGCAAAGGTTGGCTTTAGGATTTCTTGCAAAGACATAGACAAATCTTTCGGACTTTACGGATTTTCGGTAGAGTACACCGAGAACGGAAGATATAAGAAATGAGGTATTTAAAGGGAACTTAATAAAATTCTTGAAAGCGACCTTGAAGGAAAAGGCGTTATAGGTCAAGCTGATGTTCCCGGACTTTCGGCAGCAGAAATGCAGGCGAAAGTTGAGGAAATTGTTCGTGATGTAGCGATTACAAAAATCAACGAAATTATTGAATGGCTTTCCGCAAACGGTGCGACAAAAGAAGACCTTGAGGAAACCGTTCTTCAAAGCGGTGCTGTTCTTTCCGTTTACGGCAGAGTTGGCAGAGTTACCGCACAGAAAGGTGATTATACCGCAGAGCAGGTTGGCGCAGCAGCAGAACGCCACGCAGAACAGCACAACGTAAACGGAAGCGACCCTATTTCTGTAAAAGGAATTGGCGCAGAAACGATGATTCGCAAAACGGAAGTTGTTCTTCTTGCTTCCGCTTGGGACGAGAAGGCTGTTCCGACACAGCCCGTTCTTGTTGGAGGAGTTTTGGAAAACGACAAAATTGACATTCAGCCGGACAGCGCCGTTATTAACCAGATGTTAAACGACGAGGTTGTTGCAATTTATTTTGGAAACGAAAATGGAGTTGTTACGGCTTACGCAGTTGGCGCAAAACCGACCGCAGACATTACCTTGCAAATCACACTCACGGAGGTGATTTGATGATTTTAGGTGAGCCGGTTATTTTAGGCGGCGGGAACGGAATTGCTTGTGTTTTGATTATTTCCACGGATCCGGGAGCAAGAGTTACTTGCAATTTTGGAAACACCGAAATTTCCAAAACGGCAAACGCAGACGGAAAGGCTGTTTTTGAACTTAAAAAAGCCGGAGTTTGGACTGTTACAGCAAGCCTTGACGGAGAAACAGTCAGCAAAGAGATTGACACAAGCCTTGCACTTGAAACCGAAATTGATTTTATAAATGCTGACCCTGTTTTGGAAAATAACTCTTGGGAAACTATTTCCAAGGTTGCAAAAAAAGGCGAAGCACAGAATTATTGGAACATTGGCGATACGAAAAAAGTCACAATCAACGGAGTGACTTACGAAACGCAGATTATTGATTTCGACCACAACGATGTAACAGACCCCACAAGTTACGGCAGAGAAAAAGCAGGAATTACATTTCAGATGAAAAACAGTTTAAACCCCGGACGTAATATACATGGTACAGGCACAATGACTGGTGGTTGGGCTTCTCTTTATATTAGGACTAATGGTATTCCGGAAATAATTACACAGCTTGAAACGGAATTACAGGATGTTCTTTTGAACGTTGAAACTCCATACGGCGCAACATATAACGCCACATCTTTATCTTATGTTTCCGATAAACTTTTCCTTCCGTCCGAATGGGAAGTTTTTGGTTACAAATCTTTTGCTTCGCTTCAAGAGGGCAATCAATTTGCTTATTATGCCGCAGGAAATTCCAGAGTAAAAACCATAGGGGACGGCGGCGGTGCTAACCTTTGGTACACGCGTTCTTATTTTGCACAATACCCCGGTTATTTTTGCACAGTTGACCAAAGCGGCAACCCCGGTTATATAGCTCCGAACACCAACGGAAGAGGTGTATCGCTGTGTTTTTGCGTTTAAGGAGGTGGCTTAAATGATTATTGGAAAAGCGATAACCGCAGGAGGAAGCGGTGGCATTCCTTGCATACTTACTGTTTTTACAGAAGAAGGTGCGGTTGTTAAAGCCACACTTGGAAACACGGAAATTTCTCAAACGGTAGGAACGAGCGGAAAAACTATTTTTGAACTTAAAAAAGAGGGAACTTGGACTATTTCCGCAACGCTTGACGGAGAAACGAAAAGCACCGAAGTTTTAGTTGAGCATAATGTTGAAGAAACCCTTTCGTTCTTTCCGCAAGAACCTTCGGGATATGAAGAACTTGCAATCATCACAGCTTCACAGACTTGGACAGCACCCGAAAACGGATATTTTCAAATTGAAGTATTTGGAGCAAGCGGCAATGGTGCGAACGGACATTCAGTATATGTCGCTGGCGGTGGCGGTGGTGGTGGCGGTTACTCTTGTTCAAGAATTAAAATGAACAAAGATGACACTATTGTTTTAACTGTCGGTGGTGTTGGTGCTGTTTCCTCTGCTTCCATAAATAGCTCTTTGGAAACCTACGATACGTTATCCGTTACGAGCGGAGCGAATGGTTCACAAGGCCCTTTGAATAGCGGCGGTGCTGGCGGTGCTGGCGGTGTTGCAAGTGGCGGTAACTATGCTAACCTCAACGGGGGAAAGGGTGGAACGGGTAGTTATGCACAAGCTGGGGCTGGTGGCTATGGTGGTGCGGCTGGCTATACCGGCGGAAATGTTGGTGGTGCTGGCGGTAACGGCAACTCTGGAGTTGGCGGTGCAGGCAAAGCTGGTTTCTTCAAAATCTATCGTGGCAATACCAACTTAACTTAAAGGAAGGTGAATAAATGCTTTATAAATACTCTTTAACAGACGGAACTTATGTAGGCACAGAATTTGAACCTACATACATTCGCCTTCTTGGAAATGGCTATTACGGAATTTGTTCCGAAGCAGAAGCACAAGGTGTGGCGATTAGAAACAAGCCTTTTAACCTTGAAGGTAGAGAACCTATGGAAGGACTTGAAACTGTTTATTGTGAGATGATTTGGCAGGAAGAATACGAAGCAATCATTGCAAAAGAACAGAGGGAACTTCTTGACATTATAACTGGGGAGGTGGTAGCAGATGAAAATACTGACGAAGGCTGATGCTATTGCTTTCCGTAAACAGATCGAAGCGGCGGCAATTCATCTTGATGACAAAGCGGCAAGCGAAAGCCCTGACTTTTATGAGCACATGAAATATGACGGCAAAGCAATTTCCGCAGGAACGAGAATTAACTTTGAAGGCGTTCTTTACAAAGCGGCTGTTACTCTTTGGGACACCGAAGAAAATAACCCGCATTTTGCTCCGAGCCTTTGGGAGAAAATCAACTACCATAATGGTGTTAGAGTTATTCCGGAAGTTATCACCGTTACCACGGCTTTTTCCAAAGACGAACTTGGATATTGGGAAGCAGACGGAAAGATTTACAAGAGCCTTTTGAACGCAAATGTTTATACCCCGGTGGCATATCCGCAGGGATGGGAGGAAGTTAAATAATGGAAGTTGTTTGTTTTGCACTTGGAATGATTATAGGCGGCGCACTTACGGGCGTTGCCGCCTTTATCATTTGCAAAGGATATAAAGCGAAAGCAGAAGTTCTTGAATCGGAAGAAAAAAGAGCGGAAAGAAGAATGCGACAGCAATGGGCGAACTTTGCTGCGTATGACGGAACTTCCAAAGGACAGGAGGAAATTGATTAAGGGAAAGAAAAATTACTCCGGAAAGCATATTTAAGGAGTTTGAGAATGGCGAAAGATACAATGACACTATTGAACTCCACGAAAATGTAAAGAAGAACGAAAACTTTTACATTGGCAATCAGTGGATTGGAATTAATGCTCCTGACATTGATAAACCTACTTTTAACTTCCTTAAAAGGGTAGTTACTTATTTTATTTCACAGCTTGTTTCGGATGACATTGCTGTTCAGTTCAGGGCAAAGCAGGACACCCCTGAAGCAAGGGTTTGTTGTGATGTTTTCAAGAACGAAATCGACAGAGTTATTGAAAAGACGAAAGCAAAAACCAAAGCAAGAAAAATGCTTCGTAATGCGGCTGTTGACGGTGACGGATGTTTCTTCTTCTATTATGACAATGACGAAGAAGATATTGCCATTGAACTTACCGACAACACCAAAGTTCTTTTCGGAAACCCGCACAACGATGAAGTCCAGACCCAAGACAGAATTATTGTTGTTCAGCGACTTACTCTTGAAAAAGTTAAGAAGATGGCAAAGGCTTACGGTGTTAAGAAAGAAGACATTGACAGCATTACTCCGGATCGAGAAAGATATTACGGAGAAGACGAAGATTTTGACGATGAACTTGTAACCGTTCTTACTCGTTTCTGGAAAGAAAAAGGTACTGTTCACTTTGCAAAATGTACCAAAAAAGTAATGCTTAAAGAGGACACCGACACCGAATACAGACTTTATCCGATTGCTTGGATGCAGTGGGAAAATGTAAAATCCAGCTATCACGGACAGAGTGCAATTACCGGACTTATTCCTAACCAGATTTTTGTAAACAAGCTGTTGGCAATGAGCATGGTTCACCACAAGACTATGGCTTTCCCCAAAATTGTTTACGATATGACTAAATTCCCTAACGGTTGGGATAATGCTGTCGGTCAGGCCATTGGCGTTGTTGGCGGTGTAAACGATGCGGTTATGCAGAGCACCAAGCCGAGCGACATGAGCCAGCAGGCACTTTATCTTGTTGACAAGACCATTGATTATTCCAAAGAGCTTATGGGTGCTTCCGATGCTGCTCTCGGTGATATCAAACCGGAAAACACTTCCGCAATCATTGCAACACAGAAAGCTTCCGCTGCTCCGCTTGAACTTCAGCGACAGGCATATTACCAGTTCTGGGAAGATTGTGTTGTTATCATGCTTGAGATTATGAGAGTAAACTACGGCACAAGAACCGTTACTTATGATGTTTTCGACCAGCTTGGCGAAGAAGACAAACAGCTTGTTGAATTTGACTTTGATGCAAAAGATTATGATGACCTTCAGCTTACTGTTGATATCGGTGCTTCTGCTTATTGGAGCGAGATTGCGCAGGCACAGACCGCAGACGGAATGCTTGTTAACGGCATCTTTGGCGAAGACCCCATTATGTATCTGGAAGCACTTCCTGACCATGTTGTTAAAAACAAGAGCAAGCTTATTTCTAAACTTCGCGCACAGCAGAAGATGAATATGGCTATGCAGCAGCAGATGCAGATGGAGCAGGCTATGGGAACAAACCCTAATTACATTGGAGTTACCGCAGAAGACAGAATGAACACTAAAGCAGAAACTGTTGACAGAATGGATGGTGAAACGCTTTGACAGCTAAAGAGATTTATGAGATTGGTATAAGCTACATTCCGGAAATTCCTTCCGATAACCCTGACTTACAGAGATATGTTGTAGGCTGGCTTAACACTATGATGCTTGAAACTTTTGAAGTTGAGAACGCCATTCGTACTTGGAACAAAGAAGAACTTCTTCTTGCACCGCAGATTATTAAGACCATTAACGAAGACATTGTTTACCACGATAGCCTTACTCTTGGGGCTTTCCCTTATGGAATTGCTTCTTACGCATTTATTGATGATGACAACGATTATCGTTCCAATAAATTCGGACAGTATTATGTTAGGGGAGTAAATGCAGCGAATAAATATATTCCGCACAAAATCATTGATGTATATTAAGGCGGTGATTTGAAGGGCATTAACTGAAGCACAGAAAAAGGCTTTGTACGAAAGCACAAAAAAACAAGCAACTACCGCAATTAAAAGCGGAGCAAAAACTACCAGCGAAATAAAAAGTTCGATGGTAAAAGAGCAGGAAGATGCTAAAAAACAAAAAGTAGAAAAAATAAAAACTGAAGCTGCAATAAAAAATGCTAAAAAGACAAAGGAACAAGACCTTGTTGGGGCGAAAGACAGTTATAAACTTCAGCACGCAGAAGCGAAGAAAGAGCAAGATTACACTCCCGTGGCACAGAAAAGAAAACAGCAGATTTCGGAAAGTGTTGCGGCTAAAGCTACCCCTACCGCTTCTGCAAAGGCTGTTTCTTCCGAAGCGGAGAAATATGTTCCTGCCGCACAGAAAAGAAAGCAAGCTACAAGCGACCAGATTTATGAGAACGTTCTTAAAGGCGAAGCTTACCTTCAAAGCGAAGGCGACGGTTTAGCCAAAGGAATTATAAATCGTTTTCGTTCTGTTCCGGGCGAAACTATTGAAAATGCTGCATATTTTATCAAGGACAGACTTGAACCTCAAAACGGTTTTGAAGAATGGCTTGTAAACAACGCAGATAGAGTTGTTCAAAACAATGTAGCAGGACAAGTCGGAGATATTGCAGACGAACAGATCTGGAAAGCAAAGGAAAATACGGGCAATGTTGGAGATTTCCTTATTGATACAGCAGATGCACTAACGCAAACGGGTTCTAATGCTGTTTTCTTTGGGCCGGGCAATATTGCGTTTTCGCAGGGTATTGGCGCTGGCCTTGAAGAATACAGAACGCAGCGCGAAGCAGGAGCGGACAAAGGAGAAGCACTTTTTAGAGGAGTAGCAACCGGCGCTGCTGGTGTTGTTCTTGAAAGACTTGGCGGTATCGGAGCGGCAAAAAACAGCATTTTGAAATCCGTTATTCCGGGAACAAATAAGTTGAGCACGCAAGCCACAACAAGCCTTATCGGAAACATTGCAAAAAATGCTCTTGAAGAAGGTGGAGAGGAATTTGCTGAATCTGCTGTAAATACTATTTCCGATGTTATTGCAGACATGGTGTTTAAAGGAGAAGTCACCATTGACTTTGATTTGATAGAAGCACTTCGCGGAGCAGCAATCGGTTCTCTTATTGGTGGTGGCTTTGGCACGGTTAATTATTCCCCTTCGGCAGAACCCGCTGTAGCCCCCGCAGAAGCACCGATTACAGAAGCGGAAAATGTCACTCCTGAAGTCACAAACGAGCAGGAAGGGGCGTTTGCAAAAGCGGGAAACAGCAATACAGATAAAGTTGTGGCTAAAGGAATTTTTGACAAAAAAATCGGCACCAGTGGGAACCTTGCTACTCAAGAAGATATCAATAATTATGTCGATTATTCGTTTGAATATAGCAATAAAGCAAAACAAGACCCGGAGCATCTTCCAGAAAAACAAATTGGTCAAATAAAATATGGAAAAACAAATGATAGACTTGTAAATGATGTTGAAAGCATTTATGGAGTTGACGTTGACGGATATTATCATACTTTAGTTGATAATGACATTCGACATATTAAAAATAGCCACGGCGAAGGCACAAATGAAAAATATCCGATAACTGCCGAAGACATTAAGCAGATACCGGATATTGTAAATAATTATGACAATGTGTATGTTGTTACCAAAGAAAATGGTTCTCAAGGTATTTATTACGAAAAGCGTCATAATGGAACAACATATTACCTTGAAGCAATAAAAGAAGGAAATACTCTTGCTAACAAACAAATGATTAAAGTTGGTACAGGGGATATTCCAGATATTGCTGGGCTTAAAGAAGAAATAAAAAAAAGAAGAACTCCTCCCGCTCCAAGTGGTGATAAACCTCTCGGATATACGTCCGAAACCGCTTGGGAAGACCGTTCTTCTAACAACAAAATAGCACAAGACAATGATGTTGTCAAGAACGAAAACACGGATGCTCAAAAAAACCTTGGTGCTCAAAACGGTGCTCAAGGTGATGGCGGTTTCGGTGTAAATACCGTTGGTGCTGCTCAAAGTAATCCTACAAGTTATGCACACCTTCAAAATGAGCATGGAGTTTTTGAACCCGGTGAAGAACCTATGGGCCGCGATGCTAATGTTCCTAAAAAAGATGCTCAAGGCAATAGAGTTTCGCAGGGTGCAAGAAACTTTATGGAAGCAAAGGTTACTCCGGACAAACTTATTCCTGCTTTTGAAAAAGAAGTTGCCGCGGGAACTTTTGAAAACAAAGGCAAATCTAATAAAGAAGCGGTTGAAAAAGCGACAAAACGACTTGAAGGAAAAACTTACGGCGAAGCTGTAAACGAATTTAGAACGCTTTATAGCGATGACAAGCTTCTTTCAAAAGACGATGTTGTTTTTGGCGAAATTCTTTATTCTATGGCGGCACAAAATGGAGAAACGGACACAGCAATAGAACTTGCTTCCCTTCTTGTTTCTAACAGCAGCCGTACCGGTGATGCGCTTCAATCTCAACGTATTCTTAAAAGACTTTCCCCTGAAGGAAGACTTTATCACGCACAAAAAATTACGGAAAAATTCAACAAGGATAAAAACCAAAAGAAGAAAATTGAACTTTCCGAAGAAACCATAAGAAAAGTTTTTAATGCAAAAACCGAAGAAGAGATTCAAGCTGCAAACGATGCTGTTGCGGAAGATATTGCAAAACAGATCGACAAAGGCGTTTGGAATGACCTTGCAAGTATGTGGAACGCTTGGAGATATTTTTCGATGCTGGGAAATCCGAAAACCCATATTCGAAATATGTTCGGTAACTTTGCGTTTCTTCCTGCAAGAAAATTAAAAAATCTTGTTAAGGCAGGAATTGAAGACGTTGCGTACAAGGCAAATTGGATTGACGAAAAAACCGCTTCTGTTAAACTTGCAAGCAAAGAAAACAGAGATTTTGCAAAAGAAAGTTTTAAGAAAAACAAAAAAGCTCTTTTGGGTGGCGGTAACTATCGTTTTGAATCCGAAGTTGAATCCAAAATAGAACCTTTCCGTCTTAGCGGTGAAGAAACAGAAACCAAAAAGTTTTTTAATGCTGTACTTACTCCTGCAAGAAAATTAGTAAAAGGAAACAGCACCCTTCTTGAAGCAGAAGACGTTTTGTTCCTTAAAAACGCATACATTGATTCTCTTACACAGTATCTTACGGCGAACAACCTTGATGCTAACAACCTTACAGAAGCACAAAGAACTTCTGCTGAAAACTATGCTGCTAAAGAAGCACGAAAGGCAACTTATCGTGATACTTCCGCAATAGCAAATGCACTTGAAAAACTTTCTAATACGGAAATTAAATACAAAGGAGTAAAAATAAAACTTCGTCCTTTTGTTGACGCTGTTGTTCCTTTTAGAAAAACTCCTATTAACGTCTTGGCAAGAGCAGTTGAGTATAGCCCCGTGGGGCTTGCTACAACGCTTGCTTTAGATGGCAAAGCGGTAAAGAACGGGGATATTACTGCAAACGAAATGATAGACCACATTTCTTCCGGCCTTACGGGAAGTGGCATTTACGCTTTAGGAATTGTTCTTGCCCTTAAAGGAGTTCTTACCGGTAGTGAAGACGAAGACAAGAACGAAAAAGAATTTGCAAAGCTTCAGGGAGAACAAGCTTACGCGTTGAAAATCGGTGACGGAAGCTACACTCTTGACTGGCTTGCTCCTACGGCAATTCCTCTTTTCCTTGGCGCTGAAACGGTTAGAGTACTTAAAAAAGAATATGGCGAAGACAAAAAATGGGGAGAAGTCGCTTGGGGAATAATTAAAAACCTTGATAAAATTGCAAACCCTATGCTTGAGATGAGTATGCTTCAAAATCTCGATAGCTTCCTTGGTTCTAACTACGGAAGTGAAGGAAACGCAATTAGCGGTCTTGCACAAGATTTGTTGGCTTCTTATGTTCTTCAAGCTGTTCCTTCTTTGCTTTCTCAAGTTGCACAAACCGTTGACGGAACGAGAAGAAATGCCTATTACGTTGACAAAACAGACAAAATCCCTGACGAATGGCAGATTCCGCTTCAAAGAGCTATGCAGAAAATCCCCGGACTTTCTCAAAAACTCCCTGAATACGTTGATGCTTGGGGAAGAACCCAAGAACAAAGTGACAATCTTGGAGTTAGGGTTTTGGAGAATTTCTTATCTCCCGGTTATTACAAGAAAAAAACCGTCACCGAAGCTGACGAAGTCCTCAAACAGCTTTACGCAGAAACCGGAGAATCTGTTTTTCCTACAAGTTTCCCTAAAAACTTTACTGTTAACAAAGTTGATAAAAATCTTTCTTCTAAAGAATATGTTGAAGCAAGTAAAGCCGCAGGAAAAACGAAATATGATATGCTTTCCCAGCTTGTTAAAAACGGGGAGTTTAAAAATCTTCCTGCCGAACAGCAAGTGAAAGTTGTCAAAGACGTTTATTCTTTCGGTAATGTAAAAGGAAAGCAAGAAGTTTCCGATTATGTTCCTACTGAAAAATGGTACAGCAATCTTGAAAAAGCAAAAGAAGAAGGGGCTTCTCCTGAAAGTTTTCTTCTTGCGAAAAACTTTAAAAGCAATATCGTTACCGAAGAAGGCGGCAAAAGTGCGGATTTGCAGATGTACGATTATCTTATTGCGGATAAGAAAACTGATGCAAAACAAGACCTTGTTCTTCTTGAAACCGCAGGCGGCGTAGATATGAGCAAATATAAAGAATCTTCTTCCGATCCGGAAAACATTCTTTCTGCTTATAATCTTATCAAGAAGGAAAAAGAAATCGGCGGTGACGGAACCCAGCAGAGAATTATCAAACAGCTTATTGCTAACAAAAACACTACGGCAAAAGAAAATATGGCTTTCATTGAAAATGTTCTGGATGCTGATATGAGCAACTATAAAGAAGCAACAAAGAACGACAAAGAAGCTTTGGATTTCTATATGGCTAAAGCAGATTCTTCCGTCAATAAAGAAGGCGATATCGCTGCTTTTGTTAAAAAAGGTTATTCTGCTGAAGAAGCGCTTGCTAAATACAATGTTGGTAGCGGAAGCAAAACTTATGAAGGAGGAAAATTTAAAGGTTTCTCCGAGAAACAGCTTGCGAAAGCCAACAAAGTTAAAGCCAAAGGCCATAGTTCTGCTATGGTTGCAAAAGCGGCAAGCGCGGTTACTTCTCTTGGTAACTATGGTACTAAGAAATCTTATACAAGTTATGTCAAAGCCCTTGAAGCTGTTGGCATTACCGACAAGAAATTCCAGCAGGATTTCTGGAACATTTATATGTAAAAATAGTTGTAATTGGGGCAAAGCATTTTTGTTATGATTATGCTGTGAAAAAGGTATTTAAGTGAGGATATTTAAAGGAAAGACATTCTTCTTTATATTCTTGAATTTGTCATACCGATTGTCTTGGGATATATCGTATGGCTTTTGAAAGAACAGAAAAAAGAAAGAAAAAACAACAGTAACGGCACTATGCTTCTTCTTCGCAGAGAACTTATTGCAGACCATGAAAAATACACCAAGCTTGGAGAAATTCCGAGATATGCTTATACAACTTATGTAGAAATGTATGATGCTTATCACGCACTTGGCGGCAACGGAATGGTTACTAAAATGCTTGAGGAGATTGACGAGTTACACCTTAAAAACAAGGGGGAGTGACGAGGATTAAGATCGGACTTGATGCAGGACACGGAGGAAGTTCCACTGGAACTTTCTCCATTGATACTGCCATTGACGGACTTTACGAAAAAGATTACTGCCTTGAACTTGTTAAGCTTATCGACAAATATTTAAAGCTTAATGGTTTTGAAACATATCTTACAAGAACGGAAGACGTTGACCCCGGAAATGTCAGCATGAGAGCAAAGAAATGTTCCATTGCTATGTGCGACTTTGCTCTTTCGGTACACTTCAATGGCTTTGACAGCGAAAGCGCAAACGGAACGGAATGTTATGTTCCCTACGAAGAAACGGCTGCGGATATTGAAGTCGGTTTCCGAAGGGAACTTATAAAGTATTTCAAAGAGCGAAAACCTTTTGCACGTTCTTGTGGCCCGCGCAGCAGAAATGACATTCTCGACAAAAAGCTGAACGACAAAGAAGCGACTTTTGAAGCGACTTCTTCCAAGAAAGATTATTTCGGATTTATTCGCGATTGTTGGAGAGCGGGAATTTCGGCAGACCTTATTGAAATTTGTTTTCTTACTAACCGAAAAGACTTTGACGTTTACCAGAAAAACAAAGAAGAAATTGCGAAAGGTCTTGCGAGAAGCATTGTTGAAGGTTACGGAAAAACCTTTAAAGAAAGTGCAAGTTCCGTTGCCGCAAAACCGCCGAAAAGCATTGGAAGCGGAAGACTTAACAAAAACAAAGTTGATGTAAAATTATGAAGATTACGATTGATACGCAAAGGAAAAACACGGAATATTCCAAAAAGATTTTGACTTTCGGTTGGCTCGTTTTTCTTGTTGTAATTTTGTTCACTTTGGTTATGGTTTATCTTACACAGAACGTTGAACCGCTTATTACACTTATTGGAGTTTTGGGCGGTGCGGTTGGTGTTGGAGAAGCATTTTATTACAACAAGGCGAAGACCGAAAACAAAATAAAGCTTATGAAAGAAAACAAAATTGAAATCAAAGGCGAACATTTTAAGGAGGAATAACGAAGGGAGTACATTGACCTTACCGCACTTGTAGTTGCACTTATTGGTGTTCTTACGGCTGTTGCCGCAAGATATGCGATTCCTTTTCTTAAAGAGAAATGGGGAGAAGCAAAACTCAACAATGTAATCAAATGGGTTAAAATTGCTGTCGGTGCCGCAGAAATGATTTACAAAGAAAGCGGAATGGGGCCGCAGAAAAAAGCTTATGTTCTTGAGTTCTTGAACAGAAAAGGCTTTACTGTTGACCTTGATACTCTTGATAACATTATTGAGAACGCAGTTCTTGAACTTAATGCCGAGAAATAAATTGCTATAAAACGGCATCGGCTTTGTGGAGTTAATATGAAACAAAGCGACTTTAATCTTTCCCGCACAGAATGGGAAAACGCAATTCACGAATGGATTTTCAGCGAAGAAGACAGAGCCATGCTTCGCAGAAAACTTTTAGACCATATTACTATTGAGAAGCTTGCGGAAGAATTTAACTTTTCTGTTCAGCACACTTCGAGAAAATATAATAAGGCTAAAAATGAGTTGTTTTCGCATTTGAAATAGCATTAAAAGAGCATCGTTTCCTTGATGGGAAGCGGTGCTCTTTTTTTATATAATTTTTTTGAACAAGGGGGGATTTAAAGGGTCGAGTATAACGCAAACCCTATGAATAAAAGGGTCGGAGATTGCACCGTCAGGGCAATCAGCAAAGTTCTTGAACAAGATTGGGAAACAACATATATCGGACTTTGTATTCAAGGATTTATCATGTGCGATATTCCAAACGCAAATGCTGTTTGGGGTGCTTATCTTCGTTCAAAAGGTTTTAGAAGAAACATCATTTCAAACGATTGTCCGGATTGCTACACAGTAAATGACTTTTGCAGAGAGCATCCGGAAGGCAAATATGTTCTTGCGCTTTCCGGTCACGTTGTCGCTGTTTGTGACGGAGATTTTTATGACACTTGGGATAGTGGTGGAGAAATCCCTATTTATTATTGGTATAAGGAGGAGGAATAAAAATGGCATACGGATATGGATATTATCCGACACAGAGTTATTTTCCGCAGATGAATAATGCGGTGCCTGACATTCTCAATAATTATAAATCGCAGTTTCAGCCGCCCATACAGAACGGATTTATTTGGGTCGAAAACGAGGAAGCCGCAAGGTCATATCTTGTTTCTGCGGGAAACACTATCACTCTTTGGGATAGCAAGAAACCGCTTATCTATGTTAAGAGTGCAGATGCTTCCGGTATTCCGAGCACAAGAGTTTTTGAATACAAAGAACGCATTGAAGCTTTTGAGAAACCGCAGGAACACGTTTGCTCTTGCGGAGATAAATTTGCTTTAAAAGAAGATTTCAAAGCTTTGAGCGACAAAGTTGACGCAATAGTTGCAAAGATCGAGAAGGGAGAGAAAGCAGATGAATAATTCCTTATATAACGATTTTGGGCCGAAAGACGGAATGGCACAGTTTATTAACGAAATCAATAACTTTAAAAGAAATTTTCAGGGCGATCCGAGAGCGGAAGTTGAAAAGATGATGAAGAACGGTCAGCTTTCGCAGGCACAGTTTAACGAGTTCGCCCAGATTGCAAATCAGTTTGCAAAATATATCAAATAAGGCTTTTACCGAGCGCGCGGTTGGCAATATATAAAATTTATTTATGAAAGGGGACTTTTATTATGATGGAAGGACTTTCCGCTGCTGATGTTGCGGCTGTAACCGGCAACGGCGGAAACGGAAACAATGGTATGTGGGACAACGGCTGGTGGATAATCATCCTCCTTCTTGCTCTTGGCGGCAGAGGCTTTGGCTATGGTGGAGGCGGCGGTGGAGTTGGCACAAACGCAGTATGTGCTTCTCCGGCAGATGTTACTACCGCTGTTGATAGACAGACCTTCATATCCAAGCTCGATAACCTCACCTATGGACTTGCGGATTCTACTTTTGCACTCAACAACGTAATTAACAATGGCTTTTCTAACATGGAACTCAACAGCTGCAAATGCTGCTGCGAACTTTCCAGACTTGCTGAGCGCGGTTTCTGCGATGTTGGTAACGCAATTCACAATTCCACAAGGGATATTATCGACAATGCGAACTGCAACACCAGAGCGATTCTTGATTTTCTTGTTAAAGATAAGATTGATACTCTTAAAGAAGAAAACCAGACTTTGCGCCAGAACGCCTATATCAACGCAACGCAGGATGCGCAGACCGCTGAGCTTATTCGCAGACTTGGCAGAGATACTCCTATTCCTGCTTATGTGGTACAGCCTTCCCAGCCGGTTACTTTCCCGGTTAACTGCTGTGGTCAGGCAACTTTTGCCAACTACGGCGGTGGCTGTGGCGGCTACGGCTTTAACGGCTAATTAAAGTGAGGTGATGTTTGTGGCAGAATTTACAAACACAATGTTACAGACAGTTGCTGCCGGACAGAATGTTGTTTTCACGGAAACTCCCGTCTATGGTGGCGAATGTATTCTTCACCGAGAAGGCGCAGGCGTTGTCACACTTAAAGGTATGACTAATCAATGCCGAGCACTTTACAAAGTTTCTTTTGGCGGTAACATCCAGATTCCTGCCGGTGGCACCGTTGGCGAAATTTCCATCGCTTTGACGGTTGAGGGCGAGCCACTTGCTTCGGCAACAGCTATCGTTACTCCGGCAGCCGTTGAGGAATTTGCAAACGTCTATGTTTCTGTTTTGGTTGAAGCACCCAGAGGTTGTTGCGTTTCTGTTGCGGTTGAGAACACCAGCGATGAAGCTATTGAAGTACAGAACGCCAACCTTATTGTAGAGCGCGTAGCTTGAGAAAGGGGGAATTACGATGAGAGGACTTTATGAATTGCGTGAATCGCTTTGCAAGTTTACAGAAGAGATTGCACGCAAAGGTGAACTTTCCCCCGGTGCCATTGATATGCTCGACAAATCTTTAAATAGTATTAAGAACATATATAAAATTGAAATGTTCGAGAAGCAGAGCAATAGCTTTGGCAACAGCTATGAAGAAAGCATGGATTCTTACAGACGCGGTTAATCACGCGAAGGTGGCAGCTATGCTAACTATGGCGAGAACAGCTATGGTAGCTATGGCGGTGGTAGTTACGAAGAAGGCAATAGCGGTCGCAGAGGTTATTCACGCGACAGCGGCAAAGAAACAATGGTTAAGAAAATGGAAGAGATGCTTCACTATGTTGATAGCGAAGAACAGAGAAAAGCCATTGAACGTTGCATTCATCAAATTAAAGAAGGATGAAACAAAAAAAGAGAGAGCAGAAATGCTCTCTCTTTTTATTACCATTTTTAAGAATTATGACACGAATTATGACACGAAGTCCAAAAAATGGCTTAAATACTGGTCGAAGTGACAGGACTCGAACCTGATAAATATGGTTTTTGATATTTGGCTTGTTTATGCGATTTTTAGCAAATAAACCGCACAAGTAAGCCATTTTTTAACGATATTTTTTGAGAACGAACTGTGCTTTTTACAGTGGAAAAAGGGTGTTTTCCGATATAATTATGACACGATTATGACACGAAACTTGCTAAAAATTACTCCTTAAAGGAGTTGTACAAGCTGTTCATAGCATTAGCTGCAACCTTTGCGGTGTCAGGGTTATAATGAACATATATATTCATAAGGGTTGAAAGATTGTTCCAACCGCCACGGTGCATTATTTCTTTATCAGGAACATTCATATCGTGAAGAATTGTTGCTCCGTAATGGCGCAGATCGTGAAAACGCATATCGTTGTAACCAAGTTTTTTTACTATGCGCTTAAAGTCACGATAGAGTTTGTCAGGGTTAGGTTCTATTGGAAAAGACTTTAGCATAGCAATTATGTCCGGGGGCATTTCAACGGTGCGGGTGCTTTTGTAGGTTTTAGTTTCTTTTATTACCCAGCAATTATATCCGTCTTTTACTTTCGCTTTGTTTATTGTAAGCAAATTTCCTTTGACATCTGTCTTTGGATTTATCGCGCAGATTTCGCTTCTTCTTGCAGGAACAAAAACAGCAAGGCGAATTGCAAGGCCTATCGGAGAAAGTCCGGCTTCTTTTAAGATTGCAAAAAGTTCTTCTTTTGTTACAACGTGGTATTCCGTAGGGCGTTTTTTGGGGAGAGTGCATTTTACGGAAATGTTGTAGTTGTTAAGCAACGCAGTAAGATATGCGTACTTGTTTTTAACCGTTTTCGGAGAAGAGGTTTTTGCAAGATTGTTTACCCACATTTGAATAACTTTTTGGTTTATTTCAGCAAGGGTAAAGTTTTCAATATCTTTGTAGGCAGACTTGCGATAATTTTCATATTCTCTTGCGGTTCTTGGGGAAAGGGTGTTTTCTCTGCTTTCGTTAAATTCTTGCATTGCTTTCGCAAGAGTTAAACTTTGAAGCGAAGTATCTATCTTTTCTTTTTGATACTCCCATTCATAGGCCATTCGTTCAGCTTCTCTTGCGGTATCGGCTGTAAATGACTTATAAATATACCTTCCTGTTTCAGGGTCTTTACCAACCGATAGTCGCACGCGGTACGAACCGGAAGGCAATTTCTTTGCTTTCATCTAAATCCTCCTTTAAATATCTTCTCCGGAAAAACCTGCAGAAGTGACAAAAACACAGCAACCTATTGCAAAAATATATGCCAAAAGAGATGCTCCTTCAACGGGCATAAGGAAGCAGTTACTTATCATACAAAATGCGTGATAGAGCAAAGAAATAATGCCGTAAGCAATTATAGAAGGCTTTTTGCCTTTGCTGTTTGTTTTACCAATTAAGCTGCAAATAAATGCACCTGCAAAGATAGCAAAAGAATATGTTCCGATCCAAGCATAAACTTCATAATCAACAGGCCAACTTAAGAGAGAAGCAATTATTGGAATTTGACCTAAAAAGGAAAAAACAATGTAAATAAGTACACTTGCGATTGCCTGAACAATAATTCCGCAAATTACAGCTAAAAAGTTTTTCATAATATTTCCTCCTTGTTGGTGCGGTTTTGACCTTGACACCATTTTTGCTATTGTAAAATAACACAAGCTGTGTTATATTGCAGACAGAACGAATGTTCTTTAGCACAAAATGTCGCAAGAGCGACACTATGCGAAAAGACCGAGGATAAATTCAAGAATGATTAAAGCGACGATTATTCCATAAAGGCAGAGTTTTTCTTTTGTGAGATTCTTTTTATCCTCTTTTAGATCGTTGTTTCTTTCTTTCAAATTTTCTATCTGTTCTTTGTATATATCGGTAATGGAAGAAAGAAGTTCTTTGGAAGTTTGTTCTTCCGCTTTCTTTTCAACGATTTCTTTTAAGCCAATCATTTCGTCAAGAGAGCCGCCGACGGCGATGCAAAGCTTTGACATCATTGAGAAAGAAGGGCTTTCAGTTTTCCTTGAAAGGAAATTATTTATGGTGCTTTCCGGGATGCCCGTCATTTCTGCTAAATCTTTAACTTTTAATTTTTTGGCTTCTTTAAGCGATTTAATGTACTCAACTTCCAAGAAAACACCTCTTTTGACAAAGAAATTGTTAAAAATGATACGATAAAAATTTAAAAACAAAAGCAAATTTGTAAAAGCACCGATTTTGCTTATTGCAAGTTTTTTCAAAAAGATTTATATTCCGCTCAACGAACAACAAAGGAGCAGAATATGAAACGAACAGAACTTATAAATACATTAGAAATTTTAAAAAATGACAAAGGCGAACAAAAAGGTTTTTCATTCAGACGCACAATTAAAACTTTACACGAAGCAAAACAACTTGAACAAGTTTTAGAATTTTGGGGAGCAATTCAAAACAAGGGAGCGGAAGAAAATGGAGATGGAAATTAGCGAAAGGGAATTAAGACTTATTGAAGTTTTTAGAGAGCACCCTTTTGAATTTTTGGAAAGCTTAAATAATGTTATAAAAGACCACGGCGGTACAGATCGAGTTCAAGAGCATCAAGAACATCGTCTGGCAGCTTGCGGATAATATTCAAAATACGGATTTCTTTTTCGGAAAGTTCGGCAGTAATGCCGGACTTTTCTTTTTTGTCTGTTTTTCCGTGAAGATAATCTACGGTTGTTCCAAGAAAATCTGCGATTATTTCCAATTGGTTTTCAGATAAAGAACCTCTACCTAAACCGATATCTTTTAAATAACCGCGTTGCTTTCCCAATTTGGAACACAGAAAAGCCATAGAAACACCGTTTTCTTTTGCTAATTGTTTTATTCTATCAATTTCTACCATAAAACCACCTAAAAGATTGTGCAAAAAGTAGAATCACACAAAAGAGCGAAAAATCTATTGATTTTCACCCAAATGTGTGATAATATAACCTTGCCAACAAAAAATGACAAAAGCAAAGCTTGACACCATAGAAAAACACGGTATCAAAAAGGCTTTTTATCAGTTCGCAACTTTAAAATAGCACGAAGTTTTGCTTTTGTCAAATGGCAAATAAACAAAAAGAAGGTTTAGAAAATGAAAGAAATCAAAGTCAAAATCAAATTTTTTGAGGGTGTTCTTGGAATGTCCCCCGCAAACGAAAACATCTACCGCGATTTTATCGGTAGTAAATCTCCTTCGGCTGCTTCCGTTGAAGAAGAAGTTGAAGCACTTGGAGCAGAAGGCTACATCGAAAAGCAGATGACAGTATTCCCTAAAGAGAACGGAGTTCCTTTTATTTGGGATTACCAGATCAAAGGTTTCTTCAAAGATGCTTGCGGTGGTCTTCGCAAAGTTAAAGGTACTGAAAGTTCTAAAATCAAAGCCTTTAAGAAAGAAATTGACAAGCTTATTTTCCCGGAACCCCGCAAGATTTTCTTTGAAAATTACGAAGGCATTTGCGAATGTCAAAGACCGCTTCGTGCATCCACCCCGCAGGGCGAAAGAATTTCTCTTGCTATTTCCGAAGAAATCCCCGCTGGAGCAAGCCTTACCTTTTCCGTTCTTTGCTTTACTGACGAGAGCATAGACCTTGTTAGAGAGTGGCTTGATTACGGAAAATATTCCGGCTTTGCACAGTGGAGAAACAGCGGTAAAGGCCGTTTTACTTGGGAAGAAATCGAGTGATACGGAAAAGAAACGCCTCGCCCAGCAATGAAATGGCATTGAATAGCGAGGAATGGCTTAGTATTGGAAAAGCATAGTTTAGCCGAGCTTCGACACGGGATAGAAATGTAACGGAGAGCTTTGACATGGAATAGCCCAGAGCCGAGTTGCTTTGAAATGGAATAGTTCAGTTGTGAGTAGATAAGGAAAAGCATTGAGAAGAGAATGAATGCTTCGGACAGAAAAGGAAAAGCAAGGAGATGTAAGGCTTTGCATCGAGAAGACATGGAAAAGCATAGACACGTAATGATACGGCATAGGACAGCACAGCGGTGACACGGCATTGAATAGCATAGCGACGAAGAGGAAAAGGTTAGATAGGCACTGTAACGGCATAGGATAGCACAGCGATGAAATGGCATGGCAAAGACCGGAGGAGATGCGCTATGTTGTGGTATTGAATTTATGGAAGGAGCTGATTTTTTTGGCAAGAAAACCCGTTAGAAACGGCAGAGAAAAAGCTGAATGGGAAAAAAGATTTTATTCCACGGTAAAGACCGAAATGGATGTTTTCGATCTTGATAACAAAGAACTTGGAAAGGTACTTGGAGTTTGTGAAGACACTTTTTCCTTAAAGCTGAATGACCCTTGCTGTTTCGATCTCTTTGAGTTTTGCAAGATGTGTGATTTTCTCCACATTGACAGAGCGGAACTCATCAACAAGGTTTGTCCGAAAGGATTTAAAAGATGAAAGAAACGATTCTTGAATTTTTCGTTATGGCTTTTTTAGGCTTTGGATTTGTATTTGCTGAAAAACCGATTTTAAGTTTGCTTTCTTTTTTGCTTTCTTTGGCATTTAGTTGGATTTACATCCTTATCGAAGACAGAAAAGAAAGGAGAATATTTTATGAGTTATAAAGGTTCGCCGGCACACACACCCGCAAATTGTAAAGGGTGCGTATATAGAGGAAATTTCAGCGCAGGGATTTCTGTTTGCAACTTCGCGGAAATAACCGGAAAGCTTCGGAATTGCCCCGCTGATAAATGCCCTTATTATCTTAAAAAGAAAAGAAGCAAAGGAGTGAAAAAATGAAAGAGAAATATTTTGCTGTTCCGAAAGTTCTTTACAGCATTGCTGACAGATTTCTTCTTACAGACAAAGAAATTGGAATGGTTGTCACCGCAATCTATGAATACTTTGTCGGACACGAAAACCTTGAAGACATTACAGACGGGATGAGCGCACAGCTTGAGCACGTTGTCACTTGCCTGATTTGTATGGAGGAAGAAGATTATGGAACTTGCTGACAAGAGAGTTTCTCTTGGATTTAGCCAGAGAGAAATAATGAAAGACGTTGGGCTTTATTCCAAAATTGAAACGGGAAAGGCTATTGCCATTGAAGAAGATTGCAACAGATTTGCAGAACTCTTTGGTTGTGAACTTCCGGAACTTTTTGAAGAAAAAGAACTTGATTTCTTTAGACGGCTTTTAAGCCTTAAATACGGCAGTTTTGAAGAAGATAAGGAATTTGCCGACAAAGAAGCAAAAACCGCTTCTGCCCCCATTTGCAAATCTGCCAAAAGGCACATAGAGCAACTTCGTAAATGTTATTGGTTAAACAAGACGAGAAACGAAGAACTCAAGCGGATTATTTCTTCAAAAGGTTTCAGGACAGAACAAGATTGGTTCAACTTTGTGGTTGACGAAGAAATAGAAAAAGCCGCCCGCTCCGTTGGCGCAGAGCAAGGCGGCAAATGAAAAAGTATGTAAATTAATTATAGCGGAAACGGAGGAAAATTCAAGTGCTTTTTGAAAGATGTTATTTCGGTGATTACTTTGACGATTGCGAGGAAGATAACTCCGAAGAAGAATACAGAGAATATCTTGACGAGTGCGAAAAGAAATATGCGGAAGATTATTCCGATGAGCACGCATTTGAATTTGAAGAATATCTTGAATACAGCGGATATTCCAAGAAGGAATTTTTGGAATGGACGAAAGAAGAAAGACATAGTGCTTACGTCGATTTTCTGCACGAAGCGGAAGATCGAGAAGAATACATAAGAGAAAGGGAAGGACTTTTATGAGCGACAATTACTTTAACGTGCTCAACACGGTCAACGTGAACGAGCACACCGAAAAGAAAAACGGACTTACTTATCTCTCTTGGGCTTGGGCTTGGGCTGAAGTTAAGAAAAAGTTCCCGGAAGCAAACTACACCATCTACGAAGACCAGAACGGCTGTATCTATTGGACGGACGGAAGAACTTGCTGGGTAAAGACGGGCGTTACCATTAACGGAGTTGAGCACATCGAATATCTTCCGGTTATGGACTTTAAAAACAAGAGCATTCCGCTTGAAAGCATCACTTCTTTTGAGGTTAACAAAGCGATTCAGCGAAGCCTTACCAAAGCCTGCGCAAGACACGGACTTGGCCTTTATATCTACGCAGGAGAAGACCTTCCCGCAGAAGACGAAGAAGAAAAGGCAAGACTTGAAGAAGAAGCGAAGAAACCCATTGACGAACAGCAGGTTAGAACCATTAGCGGAATGATTGATGAGAGCGGTGCTTCCGGCAGCGACATTATCGCTTATATCAACAAGAAGAA
This sequence comes from Clostridia bacterium, assembly GCA_017628875.1. Classification (GTDB taxonomy): domain Bacteria; phylum Bacillota; class Clostridia; order Oscillospirales; family CAG-272; genus RGIG4608. The sequence continues at coordinate 9,336 of JAGBYG010000045.1, read as the reverse complement.
CGGCAGAAGCATTTCCGCAATCAAAGAACTCAACAAGAAAGAATATGTTGAGGTAATCGACATTCTTACCAAGAAAATCAACAAAAAGAAAGAAGGCAAATAAATGAACAGAGTTACTATCATTGGCAGACTTGCCGCGGATCCGGAAATCAAACAGACCACAAGCGGACTTTCCGTTTGCAATTTCACTATTGCGGTTGACCGCAAAGGCACCAAAGGCGAAGAACGCATCACCGATTGGATTGACGTTGTAACTTGGCGACACACCGCAGAGTTCGTCAGCAAATACTTCCAGAAGGGTTCTCCCGTTGTTATCGAAGGTTCTATCCAGACAAGAATGTGGGAAGACAAAGACGGAAAGAAGCGCAAGGCTGTTGAAGTTGTTGCAGACAACGTTGAATTTGTTCCGAAAGCAAAAGGCGAAGCAGAAGGAAACAAGAGCGGAGATTTTGAAGAAGTTGTAACGGAAGACCTTCCGTTCTAATTAAGTGATTAAGGGGTGCAGAAATGGCAAGCAGTGAAGGCTACATAAAGCTTTATCGAAAAATGATGAAGTGGGGTTGGTACACCGACACCAATACAAAATGTGTATTTCTGCACCTTTTGTTTCTTGCGTGTTACGAACCTTGTTACTTCAAAGGGGTTTACCTTGAACCGGGACAGATAATTACAACGGTTAAAGAAATAAGCGATGGGACAGGCATTTCGGTACGTTCGGTGCGAACTTCTTTGGAAAGGCTAAAATCGACAAACGAATTGACAATCGAAACAAGTCCAAAATTTAGCTTGATTAAGCTGAATAATTATGCTGACTATCAAGGAAACGACAAAGGGTCTGACAAACAAGTGACAAACGAACGACAAACAAACGACAAACCCTCTTATAGTAAAGAAATTAAAGAAGTTAAAGAAGTTAAGAATATAGATAGGGCAAAGAAGTTTTGCCCGCCAACTCTTGAAGAAATCAAAGCCTATTGCCTTGAGAGAAACAACACGGTTGATGCTGAAAAGTTCTTTGATTATTACGAAGCAAACGGATGGGTTCAGGGAAAAGGAAAGCCCGTTAAGGATTGGAAAGCTTGCGTAAGAACTTGGGAACGAAACGGATTTGACCAGACCGTTGGAAACAAAAACCAAAAAGAAACCTATACGGAACACGGAGCATATTGGTAATGGATGTTAGAAAAGCTGGACTTGGAAAAAGACAAACTCCGAGAAACGGAGATTATTACAACAAAGCGGGCGTTCTTATTTGCGGAACTTGCGGTAAAGAAAGAGAATGGCACGGGTTCTTTCCGGGGATCGGAACAACTTGGGCGGCTTGCATTTGCGATTGCGACAAGAAGAAATACTTTTCCGACATTGAAGCTGAAAACCTTGCACAGAAGAAAAGGCTTGCCGATATGCGCAGAGAACACGCATTTCCTTTTGGAAGCTTTCTCAAGAATTTGACACTTGATAAAGACGATGGACTTAACGCTAAAGTTTCGGAAGCGGTACGAAAATATTGCAGAAACTTTGACAAGGTGCTCAAAGAGAGCAGAGGAATCGTTTTTATGGGTGACGTTGGAACGGGAAAGACATTCTTTGCGGCGGCAATTCTTAACGCGGCAATAGACGAAGGGTATAAATGCCTTTTTACTTCTTTTCCGCAAGAGATAAACGAAATGGCAAACACCTATGATAAGAACGAATATCTTAAAAACCTTAAAAGCTATGACTTTGTTGTGTTTGATGATTTCGGTGTTGAAAGGGAAACAGAGTTCAACCTTGAGCAGATGTATCAAATTGTGAACGCACGTTACCTTGTTGGAAAACCGACCATTGTAACAACGAATATGGGAAATGCTGCTTTCAGCGACGCGAACATTGACAAACAGAGGATTTTTTCAAGGATTTTTGAGAAAGCAGATATCATTGTTGTTTCCGGGGAAGACCGAAGAAAAACGAAAAAGACGGTGATTGTATGATTTTTAAAATTGGAGGACAGCCACAGGGAAAGGGCAGACCGAGATTTACAAGAAGCGGTCATGCCTTTACTCCGCAGGCTACAAGAGATTATGAAAAGCTGATTGCGGAAGAATACAAAGCCGCAAAGGGCGATACTCTTGACGGATATATCAAGGTCAACATCAAGGCTTACTACAAGATTCCGAAAGCGACAAGCAAAGAAAAACGGGGAATGATTGAGCGGGGGCTTTTGAAGCCAGCGGTCAAGCCGGACATCGACAATGTTATCAAAGCAATTCTTGACGGACTTAACGGTGTCGCTTACCACGACGACAACCAAGTTGTTTATGTGGACGCGGAAAAGTTTTACGCAGACGAGCCTTGCGTAATCGTTGAGGTCAGCCATTATGAATAGGGAAGATAACCCTTGCTGGAAATGTGAGAAACGGCACGAAGGCTGTCAGCTTACTTGCAGAGAAGGGAAAATCGCTTCGATTAAGAGAGAACTTGAACGAAGAAAGAAAGTACGTTATTTTAAGGCGCTTTGCCATTGTGCCACAGAAGGAGAACGCAAGAGAGCGATTAAAAATCTTAAATGGCACGGAAAACTTAGAACGAAATAATGGGTGAGTTAATGAAAGCATTTATTGAAGGAGTTATTTTGGCAATATGCCTTACTATTTTAGCAATTCTGGTTCTTTTTCTTTCGATCCAGATAGGCTTGAGCATCTTCGGAATTGAAGTTTTTGGTGCTGAACTTCCGAGCATTGAAGAACCTTGCGGTTTGAGCACGGAAGAACTTGAAGCGGTGCTCAAAGGAGAACTTAAAAACCACGCGCAGGCTTTTTTACACGCGGAAGAGGATTATCATATTAACGCACTTTTCCTTTGTGCCGTTGCCGCCGCCGAATCCGGTTGGGGTGAGCATTGTTTTAGACCTAATAATTTTTTTGGGTTTATGACGAACAAAGAGTTTAGTTCGCCGGAAGAATGTATTGATTTTGTAGCGTGGTGGCTTCGTAAACATTACTTAAATGAGCACGGAAGATATTACCGGGGCGGTACGATTGAAGCAATCGGAAAGATTTGGTGTCCTGACGATGGAGAATGGGTTCGACTTGTTACCGGGATTTATGGAGGGTTATGCAGATGAAAATTGAACTTTTAGAATATCCGCAGGAAAGAGATTGGCTTGCGGTTAAAGAGAGAGCACTTGTTACGGTTGGAAAGAAAGCGGTTACACCGCCGACCGAAGAATGGAAACGCAAAATTCTTGAAGCAAGACATTCTCCGATTAGAAAGCTCCAATTCAGCTTTTATCTTGAGATTCCTTATTGGGTTTCCGTTCACCTTGTTAGACATATCCACGCACAGCCTTATGTCAAAAGTCAGCGCAACGACAGACAGAGCGATTATGACAGAAACGCGGCAAGGCAGGATGAAACGGTCTGCATGATTTGGGATATGAATGCGGAAGAACTTCTTACTATTGCGAACAAAAGGCTTTGCAATCAGGCAAGCAAAGAAACAAGGGAAGTTGTTAAAGAAATGTGCGAACTTGTAAAAGCCGCTTGCCCGGAATTTTCCGAAGTGCTTGTTCCGATGTGCGTATATCACGGCGGTGTTTGCCACGAAATGTTTTCTTGCAGAGAGAAGGTAAAGAATGGTTAAGAACAAACTTGCAAGGCTTAACCCACAGCAGGCTTATGTGCTCGGAAAAGCTGACGGAGAACTTATTTCAAAAGCATTAGATATCAGGCAAGGAATTAAACTTGCGAAAGCGCATCTTCTTCTTGCGATGGCTTATGTTAACGAGAAGGATGACGGAACGGCTTATCTTTCAAAACCGAAATTCGCAGAGTTTTATTTAGAACTTGAAAAGACTTTCGACAAATTCATCGAGGACAGTATAAACGGAGAAGACGGTCTTGACACTTACGACATTGCAGACCTTCATGTAGGACATGACAGCTTTATAAGAAAGAGATATGGACTTCCAGAGGGAGATTACGACCAGATTATTAAAAGATAACAGAAAGGACAGACGAATTAGGAGAACAAACCGCAGATGCAGGAAGATAAAAAATCCCTGCGGATCATTTAGATTGGCAGGACTTGGCAGATGAGAATTTATAATCTTCGACTTGAAAAATACGGAATCAGCAAAGAAGCGGCAAACGAACTTCGGTCTTTTTGTCTTCAGTACCCTGAAAAGAAGGCAAAAATCAAAGACATTTTCAGCATTAAATACAACGTGTTCACGGAAAGAATTAGGAAAAGCGGGATTTCCGACCCCACGGCAAAAGCGGAAGAACTTGCGGAAAAATATCAGGCAGACATTGACCTTATCGAAAAGACCGCGCAAGAGATAGACGAATTTCTTGCTCCGTGGATTGTGAAAAGTGTTACGCAGGACATCCCTGCTTGGAAACTTGTTCAGCTTGAGAATATGCCGGCAACGGTTAAAGAATTTAATGCAAAGCGCAGAATGTTCTATTGCTTGCTTGCAATAAGAAGAAAGATAATTTGAGGAAGAAAAATGGAAAACGGACTTTCAATATCGGACAAAAGAAGAACATCAAACAAGGTTCTTGAAATTTGCAAGGAAGCAGAAAGAAGAGGAATCAGCCCTTGCGAGATTTGTGAGCACACCGCAGACCCCACAAAATGCGGAGGGGTTAGCTGTTACCCGTGGTATGTTTGGTTTACGAAAGAATGGCGAAACATCAGGGAAGCGGCAAGAAGGAAGGGATATCGTGTATAAGCTCAAGAACGAAATAAGCAAAGCGGAAGTTGAAATTATCTTTACGCTTGCAGAATGCGGACTTAACCCTTCAAGAGCGGCAAGAAAACTGAATATTCACCGAAACACCGTTATTTACCATATTGGAGAAATTGAAGATTTTACAGGACTTAATCCGCTTGACTTTTATGACCTTCAAAAACTTTTGGAAAGGGTGAAGGCTGATGACGAACTTTGAAAAGATAAAAGCTATGTCCGTTGAGGAAATGGTGGAATGGATTGCAGATATGGTGGAAGGAGAATGCACTTTTTGCCCTGCATTTTCTTTTTGCGAATGTGATGGAAACGAAAGGTGCGAAGACTGTATGAAAAAATACCTTGAAAGCGAGGCAGAAGAATGACGAACTTTGAAAAGATAAAAGCTATGTCTGTTGAGGAAATGCGACAGTTTCTTTTTGATTGCAACAAAGATTGTATCTTTTGTCCTGCTTATAGAAGTTGCAAAGACCATAATGGATTTAGTTGTTTTTACAAAATTTATGAGTGGCTTGAAAGCGAGGCAGAAGAATGAAACATTTCGGTGATATCACGAAAATAAGCGGTTACGAAGTTCCCGTTGTTGATTGTGTAATCGGAGGAAGCCCTTGCCAAGACCTTTCTATTGCAGGAAAGAGAGCGGGACTTGCGGGTGCTCGTTCCGGCTTATTCATGGAACAAATTAGACTTAGAAAGGAGATGCGAGAACAAGATGTGCGAAGAAATAATGGAAGGACAGATTGCGCTGTTCGACCTCGATACATGGTGTGGGAAAACGTGCCCGGAGCATTCAGTTCAAACAAAGGACAAGATTTTGCCGCCGTTCTTGAAGAAACCATCCGCATCGCAGAGCCGGAAGCTCCCGATGTGCCTGTGCCTCCGAAAGGATGGTCCACAGCAGGAAGCATCGTGGGAGACGGATGGAGCATTGCTTGGAGAACTCACGATGCGCAATATTGGGGAGTTCCCCAACGAAGAAAACGCATCTCGCTTATCGCAGATTTTGGAGGAAAATCCGCACCCGAAATATTATTTGAGTGCCAAAGCCTGCCAAGGAATCTTGAACAGGGCGGCGAGAAGAGGGAAAGACCTTCCGAAGGAACTGAAGGAGGCACTTCTTATGCAGTCCGCATCCTCCTCGGATGCGAAGGCGGAGGAAAAGGAGCTTTAGTTCAAAAGGAGAAAAGCGGAACTCTTGGGACAGGCAATGATCAGACTCTGTTTTGCGGAATAGATGTTTACAACCAAGCTGTGACAGAGAATGTATCGAAGCCATTAACAAATGCGGCAACGGACAGCGACCATATACCTTGCGTAGTGTGCCTTAATGACCAAGGCGGAAATGTTATGGGAGTTTCCGAAGATGTAACCGGAGCTTTGAGAGCACAAGAACACGGACATCAGCCTGCGGTTATGACTTATGCCTCGCAAAGCTTTTCCGAAATTAAAGAATCGGATGTAGGAGCAGCTCTTCGTGCTTCCGGCGGAGCTTATGGTGGTGGAACAGAGAATTATTCCATTACAAAAAAATCTGTCCGCAGACTTACTCCTCTTGAATGTGAAAGGCTTCAAGGTTTCCCCGATGGTTGGACGAACATTGGAGAATGGATAGACAGCAAAGGCAAGAAACACGATTCAAGCGATTCAGCAAGATACAAGGCACTTGGAAACAGCATTGCACTTCCGTTCTGGAGATTTCTTTGCAAGAGAATTTCCGCACAGTACGCAAGGAAAGCAACGATGGCAAGCCTTTTTGACGGCATTGGCGGTTTCCCTTTAGTTTGGGAGGAGTGGAACGGCAAAGGTTCTGCGGTATGGGCATCCGAAATTGAGGAATTTCCCATAGCAGTTACAAAATATCATTTTGGGGAGAAATGAGAATGGCTAACGAAAAGAAAACAACCTTTAAAGATTTTATGCAAGCACTTGCCGGAGGAATTGGAATTGTTGGCGGGCTTTTCACTTTCAGCCTTCTTCTTGGGATGCTTTTTATGGACTATGACCCACGAACAATGCTTGAAGGAATAGCACAAGATTTTAAAGATATTTTTGGAGGGATTAGATGAGCGGACTTTCTAAAAACGAACCGATAACCGAAAACAAGAGCGGCGGCAAACAGAGCTTCCGTCCTTATAAATCCGAATGGATACCGCCGAGAGCGATGTTGGCTATCTCTAAAGTTAGATTTGAAGCATCGGAAAGATACGAAGAAATGAATTACAAGGCGATTCCTGCAAGGGAACACGTTGGCAGAGCATTAACTCATATCTTTGCTTATCTTAAAGGCGATACCACAAACGACCATTTAGCACACGCACTTTGCAGGCTTGCTTTTGCGGTTGAGATGATGGAGGAAGAAGAAAATGGCTGAATGGATAAGCGTAAAAGATAGGTTGCCGGAAATAGACACGCATGTGCTTGTTTACGATGAACATATGTGGTGGGATTATGCTATTGCAAAATTGGACAAAGATGGGTGCTGGATGGATGAAGAATGTTGTATCTTGTGTCCTTCCCATTGGATGCCTTTACCCGAACCACCGAAAGGAGAATGGCAATGAGATTTATCGACCTTGATTTTGCTCTTGAAGCAATTGAAGAATATAAACAATGCCAATGCAAGTCAAAATATACTACACATGAAGAATGTATGGCGGCAAGGCACGGAATGGATTTAGCAAAAATGGTCTTGCATAATGTTCCTGCCATAAAAGCGGTTTTTGATAATGATAATTTTTGGAAAATTTTAGGTGCATACGAAACCGAAAACGAGAGAATGTATCTCGATCTGGAAGGCATCAGGCTTGTTATTTCCGAAGGAGAAATTGAAGGGTGGTATATTCCTTAATTCGACAGATTTTTCTTTTCCGTTATGGTAAAACATAAGAAAAACGGAAAGGAGAAAAGCTTGTGGAAGAATACACGACACTTTTCAATGCGATTACAGATGCAATTAAAAAGCTGGAAGATTTAAGACAACAGCTTATTTTTGCGCAACAAAAAGCAGAAGAAATTTTTATCGAAAAAGATTGATTTTCGGAAAAAAGGAGCGATTGGGGCAATACTTTTGCAGTATAATTTTTATTGCGGACAGAAGCCTTGCGAACTCACATAATTCTTCTAAACCATTCTTTGGCGAATCGGAAAGACGGTTGACAGCCGGACAGACGGCAAAAATCCCGGTAACGAGTTGCGGAAGAAATTCCAGCGGGTGCAATTCCCGCTACCGGGTCCAGCTTGCAGGACATTTTGTTACTCCTTGTTCATGTTGTTTACGGCAAAAAGACCACCCCAAAACGGAGTGGTCTTTTTGTTTATATTTATATTGCGATTTTAAGGCGATTTAAGGCGATTTAAGAGTGTGGCATTAAATTACACTAAAGAGAATTAAAAAGAGCTTTGAGGTGCGTTTGCAAAAGCGAGAACAAAAGAAAAGCCCCACCGTTTAGGCAGGGCGAGGAATTTAAAAAAATTAAAAGCAATTAAGGGAGCAAATGGCATCTACTTTTTCGGCGATGGCCGGCCCTTGTCTTACAGGAAGAAGAACAACGGCGCAATTATTGGTAGAAGATTTTGCAACGACAGGATCGGTCTTGCTGCCACGCGTAAAAAACATAGAATTATCAAGATGGAACAATTCCAGATAAGAAGCGTTAACAATAACACCGGAATTTTCATTTTTAAAAATATTTACTAAATAGGTTTGATTGCAAGCGTAACCGTCAACGGAAAGATAAACGCCGGTTTTATTTAACGCTTTTTTGGAAGAGGAAAAATAATCATCAAAAAAATGTTTTGGAGAAGGGCAGCGTTTTCCAGAAATTTTAAAGGGTTCCTCCGGGATATACTGAACATCAAGCGCAGGGAGAATTTCCTGCTCGAAAATATCTTTGTCTGCGCGAAGAATGAAAAAATCGTTGGCAAGATAACAAAAATCGCCGTTTTTTGTTTTTACGGTTTCGGTTACCAAAGTCGCGTTTGTTTTTATGCAGTGTTTAATATATTTTTTAAATTCTGCGGTAACGAAAGTATTTTTCATTTTTTAGTCCTCCTTTGTTATATGCTGGGCGGTTTAGCCGCCGCCCTTCGGCTCGTTATTGTTAAACTTTGAATCTGTAAGAGAAATAATAACTTGTTCTTCCGAAGTGGCGAGATGTTTCAAGTTCAACTTCTTCTCCTCTTTCGGTAACCCAAATAACTTTGCCATGAATGTCTTTTTCGCCGCTGTTTATGATTGTTTCAATTTTTTTAGTGTGAAGGTTGAGAGCTTTAATTTTCATTGTTTTCATCTCCTTAAAAATCAAACGGGGTGAAGTTGAGAAAAGCGAGCGGATAAAGTACAAGGATAAGAGCGATTGAAAAGTTGCGGAGAATTTTATAAATGTTGTTCATTGTTCAGCCCTCCTCAAGAAAGTCTTGCTGCGGTGTAGCAATCCCAAGTGATTTTTAAAGCTTGAACAAGGGCACGTTTTTGAACGTCGAGCCATTCTTCTTGGCTATTAGGTTTGCGGTTTCCGTTGTCAGTTTTGCGGAGTTCGGAAGGGGTGCAAAGTCTTTTTGCGATATCGCCATCATAAATAAGGGAGCAACCACCCCAGCTATAAGAG
>JAGBYG010000044.1 GCA_017628875.1 Clostridia bacterium | reverse complement strand
CCCACGCATCGTCCATAGAAAGCTGAGGTGCGGAAATGGTGATGTTAGAGAAAATATCGCCTTGGAACAGCTTGCCGTTCTGCATCACCACGCCAATCTTACGGCGCAGGGATTTGAGGTCGATGCCCGAAAGGTCTTTGCCGTCATAGTAGACCGCACCCTTTTGGGGTTTTTCAAATCCGAGCATAATACGCATCAATGTGGACTTTCCGCAACCCGTGGAGCCGACGATGGCAACGTACTGACCGGGGCGAATCTTTAAGGAAAGATTGTCCACAACGTTTGGCATATTCTCGTTATAGCGGAAGGACACGTTGTTCAGTTCAATACCGCCCGAGAGTCTTTCAATAACAAGCTTGCCCTCGGAAATCTCGGGAATAGCATCCATAATCGGTTTCGCCATCTCAATGGTGGGCTTGAAGCGAGCGATAGTACCTGCTATGCCTACGATAGACATAAACGCACCGCTAACCATACCGTATGCGGTATTGAATGCGTAATAATCTGCCACGCTGACACCACTCTCGACTGCCATGAAGTACATCAGTATCATTCCACCCATAGAAATGATGGCGCTGAATGCACCGTTGGCACGAAGGAACATAGGTGGATTGTAGGAAACCATAAGCTGCTCGGAATAGAGCTTCGACCAACGGGCAAACATTCTCTTTTCTGCACCCGAGAGCTTGATTTTCTGCACGCCTGTAATCATGGCGTAGCTCATACCTGATTCCTGCGCGGAGAGTTCCATTTTTTTCTTTGTGTAACGCATCTGCGCAAAGGTTGTGATCAGCGAGAAGCAAATCGTCGCAAGAATAATGCCAAGAGCCGGAACGACAAGCGCAGGGGCGTAGGCAAAGATCTGTGAGACATACATCAAAGAAAAGATTGAGGTAAGTCCTGTACTCAGCACGGTGGAAACAAGCATGGAGCAAAGGGACTGTATGTACTGCGCACGGGATGAAAGATCACCCGAGGCATACTTTTTGAAGAAGTCGGCAGGTAAGGACAGCACGCGCATCATTGTTGCCGCCTGCACCGACAGAGTCATTTGTGTATTGATCCGCGCCATCAGCAGAGAATTTACCGATGTGATCAGCATCGTACTGATGCTAACGCTTATCATAAATACCGTAATGCCGATGAGAAGCTGATAGTTTTTGCTGTTTACGACAGTTCCCATCAACAGATTGTTGAGCTTGGGGCCAAGAAGTCCTATGGCTGTGGTCGCCAAGGTCGAAAGGGCTATCAACACAAAATCTGCCACGGAAAGCGTTTCGATTATATACCTCATTAAGGAGCGAAGCGTGAGCTTTCCGAGTGGGAACGGCTTATAGAAACAGATGCCCTCGTCCTCAAAAAGTGATTCGTTTTTCTTTGTGAGCTTTACCCACTTGCCTGTGGGAGCATCGAAATAAACGTAGCCGGATAGCCCTTTGGGGATAAATGCGACCACGCTGCCGTCGTCCTTGCGTGTGCCAAGCACAGCACCGATGGCGTCCTTGTACCAACCCTTTTCAAGATTTACGTTACGGCGCATAATACCGTTGGGACGGAGGAGGTATTCAAGACGGTCGTTTAGACCTTTGACAGAATCGGGAACTTCACGGGGTTTTACGTGATAGTAGCGAAGGATTTCTTCGATTGCGCCCTGGGCCTTGGCCTCATCATTGGTGAAGGCCGCCGACACCTTGGTGCCGAGAACGGCATGGGTGATGCCTACAAACGCTTCAGAGAACAGATCCTCGTCGTTTTTCTTTCTTTGTTTGATTTGTTCGTCAAACCAACCCATACTGTCACCTCCTTAATCGCTGGTGACGAGCTTCGTATAGAAGCCGCCGAGAGCATAAAGTTCTTCGTGTGTTCCGCGCTCGACCACGTTGCCGTGATCCATTACGATGATCTCGTCGCAGTCACGTATGGTGGAAAGACGGTGAGCAACAACGATGCAGGTAATTCCTCTGTCCTTGATGGACTTGACGACCTCAT
>JAGBYG010000005.1 GCA_017628875.1 Clostridia bacterium | reverse complement strand
TATAACCACCAGCAATTCAACTATGGTAAATCCACTATTGTGTGTAACTTTATTGAGTTTTAACATAAAACTCCCCTCGAAAATATATTTGCAAAAAGCGTCACAAAGCAGATCTTCGTGACGCTTTTTATAATGTTTTAAGAAAATATTTCCTTGTAATCGTCTATTGCCTTTTGAATAATTTCGATAGCTTTATCCTTATCATAGAGTGATTTAACCGCAGTCTTTTTATTTTCAAGCTGTTTATATACCTTAAAGAAATGCATAATTTCATCAAAAATATGTGAAGGCAAATCGTTTACTGAATGATAATCTTTAGACGTGGGGTCATTTACAAGCACCGCGATTATCTTATCGTCAATATCGCCGCCATCTACCATTCGTACAACACCAATAGGTCTGGCTTTACAAAGAGTTAAAGGATAAATCGATGGTGAGAACAGAACAAGTACGTCGAGAGGGTCTTTATCATCTGCGTACGTTCTTGGAATAAAACCATAGTTTGCGGGATAGTGAGTTGAGGTATAAAGAACTCTGTCAAGCTTAATAAGACCGGTTTCTTTGTCAAGCTCGTATTTGCATTGAGAATCCTTGGGAATCTCAATAACAACCGTAAATTCCTCGGGTGTAATTTCTCTTGGATCAATATCGTGCCAAATATTCATAAATCTCTATCCTCCTTAATTTTTGTTATTTTACAAAATCAAATTCAAAATCATAGATTGAAACAGTGTCTCCGTCAACGCATCCGTGCTTTTCAAGCTCTTCAAAAACTCCGCTTCTGTAAAGAATTCTTTGGAAATAGTTGAGTGATTCGTAGTCCGAGAAGTTGATTTGTCCCATGAGATTGAAGAGCCATTCGCCTTCAACGATGAACATTCCGCCCTCGCGTCTAATAGTAGTTTCTTTGCCACCACCAACATAGGCATCCTCAGGTTCATATTCTGCTTCATAAATAGTCATGGGAGGTAACTCCTTAAGCTCGTCTGCAGAATACTTGATAAGTTTATCAAGTCCCTCTCCTGTAGCTGCAGAAACGTACATAAGAGTCCATCCGTTTTCTTTAACGAAATCTTCAAATGCTTTAACGTCCACAAGCTCGGGGTCAAGTGCATCTGTTTTGTTTGCTACTATGATTTGCTCACGCAAAGCAAGTGCGGGGCTATATCTCTCAAGCTCGGTATTTATTTTGATAATATCATCAATCGGATCTCTACCTTCAAAGCAAGAAATATCTACAACGTGCCAGAGTAGTCTGCAACGGTCAATGTGACGAAGGAATGCGTGTCCAAGGCCTGCGCCGTCTGCCGCACCCTCTATAAGTCCTGGAATGTCAGCGGCTACAAATCCGCTTTCGCCACCTGTTGAAACAACTCCAAGATTAGGAGAGAGGGTTGTAAAGTGATAGTCAGCAATCTTGGGTTTTGCAGCGCTTATGCGTGCAAGAATTGAAGATTTACCAACACTTGGATAACCAATTATTCCAACGTCCGCAAGCATCTTAAGTTCAAGAATTACTTCCTTTTCCTCACCCTTTGTGCCGTTTTTAGCAAAGTTGGGAACTTGACGAGTGGGAGTTGCAAAATGCTTGTTGCCCCAACCGCCGCGTCCGCCCTTGCAGCAGATGAAATCTTTATCGTCAGACATATCCTTGATTATTCTGCCTGTATTTGCGTCTTTAATAAGAGTTCCGCGAGGAACAAGTATTACAAGGTCATCTGCGGTTGCACCGTGGAATTTTGCACCTTTACCGTTGCCACCGTTTCCTGCGATAAACTTTCTTTTGTATCTGAAAGCAAGAAGTGTGTTTGAACCTTCATCAATACGGAAAACGATATTTCCACCGTGACCACCGTCACCGCCGTCAGGACCGCCCTGCGCAACGTATTTTTCGCGTCTGAAGGAGATAGCGCCGTTTCCACCGTCGCCTGCCTTGATATAAATCTGTATGTTATCAATAAACATTAGACCTCATCCCCCTTTTGACGAATTATTATGTGAATGGGAGTTCCCTTAAATCCAAACGTATCTCTAATGCAGTTTTCAATGTATCTTCTATACGAGAAATGGAAAAGCTCAACGTCATTACAGAAAATAACGAAGGTGGGAGGTGCAACACTAACCTGTGTCATATAATAAATCTTCAAGCGTCTTCCCTTGTCGGAAGGGGGCTGAACTCTCATAGTAGCTTCACCCAGAACATCGTTAAGCATACCCGTGGGAACTCTTGTGTTAGTTTGATTATAAACATACTGAATGTGTTTATAAATTTCTCTTACTCTTTGTCCTGTTTTAGCAGAAACGAAAAGAATGGGAGCATAACTCATATATGCAAGCGCAGTATTGATTTCTCTTGTGAATTCATTTACCGTGCTGTTGTCCTTTTCTATGGAATCCCATTTGTTTACGATAACGATTGACGCTTTTCCTGCTTCGTGAGCAATACCGGCGATCTTTTCGTCTTGCTCAGTAATTCCCTCGTTTGCATCAATAAGGATAAGACAAACATCTGCTCTTTCAACCGCCATGTGTGCGCGAAGAACACTGTATTTTTCTATCTTGTCGTTGATTTTTGAAGAACGTCTTATTCCTGCGGTATCAATAAAGGTGAATTTACCATATTCATTTTCAACCTTGGTATCAACCGCGTCGCGAGTTGTACCTGCGATATTTGAAACAATCAGTCTTTCTTCACCAATAAATCTATTGATTATGGAAGATTTGCCCGCATTGGGTTTACCGATAACCGCAACTTTAATGCTATCGTCCTCTTCTTCATCAAAATCAGTTTCGGGGGGCAATGCTTCGATAACTGCGTCAAGCAAATCACCTGAACCCGTACCGTGAACTGAAGAAACGGCTATGGGGTCACATTCAAATCCTAATTCATAGAATTCATAATACTCATAAGGAACGTGTCCAACGCTATCGCACTTATTGATACAAGGAACTATTGGCTTGCCACTCTTTTTGAGCATTGTAGCGATATCTCTGTCATCAGCAGTAAGACCCGTTCTAACGTCACACATAAAGATGATAACGTCTGCTGTATCAATAGCAATTTGTGCCTGAAAACGCATCTGTTTGAGGATGATGTCGTTTGTTTTGGGCTCGATACCGCCCGTGTCGATAATTACGAGTTTTTTTGAACACCATTCCGTTTCACCGTAAATTCTGTCGCGTGTTACGCCAGGGGTATCCTCAACGATGGAACGACGTTCGCCTATTAGTTTATTAAAAAGTGTGCTTTTGCCAACGTTTGGTCTGCCGACAATCGCAACAATAGGTTTTGCCATTTTTTCCTCCTATTCTATCCCAAGCAAAGCGGAAATTAGTCCTGCTCCGTCATTGCCGGAAAGATTTATTTTTACGTTTAATTTTTCTGATAATTCATTAATGCTCATTCCACAAAGGAAGAGATCACCCTCCGAACGCAATACATTGGGTGGCAATATAAGTTCATCAAATAATTCTTTTTCTTTAAGTTGGTCATATATGTCAGTACCTGTTAAAAGACCTGAGACGGTTATTTCATGACCAAAGAAATTATTAACTATGGGATAAACTGTAATTTCAAGACCATTAATAATCTTGCAAAGCTTATTGCACATATCAACTATTTGGTCTTTGGCGGCCATTCCAGTAACAACGGATATTTTTCTTGGCGCTTTGTATTTTTCAAGATATTCCTCAATATAGTCTATCTCAACACCGAACTCTGTCAATAACGATGTTAACATTCCAACTCCGTTTTCGATTTGAGCATATCCCTCATAATATTCTTCATCGTGCAAAGGGAGTGCACCCTTGATATAAAATTCATCCGAACAGAAGAAAAGACGCGAGCCATATTTTTCAAGACATTTATCTGCAAAATCTTCGACTTGCTTGATTACACTTATACAATCATCGGAAGTAAAGCTTTCGAGATGATAAAGATTTTCCCTAAACTTTGTTTTTCCCGCAGGTACGATTGAGACGCTTTGAAGCGCGGGAAAATACTCGGTCAAATCTTCCATAGATCGTTGAAGCTCATCACCGTCATTTACATTTTTACAAAGAACAATTTGTGCGCAGATGTGAATGCCTGCATCTGCAAATCTTTTAAGATAGGACAAAACCTCACCCGATTTTTTGTTTTTCATCATTTTAACTCGAAGCTCGGGATTAGTGGTATGCACCGAAACGTTTACGGGAGAAATGTGCATCTCAATAATTCGATCAATATCCCTATCATCGAGATTGGTGAGGGTTATATAGTTTCCGTGAAGGAACGAGAGACGCGAATCGTCGTCTTTAAAGTAGAGCGATTTTCTGAGTCCCTTTGGAAGCTGGTCGATAAAGCAGAAAATACATTTGTTTTCACAAGAATGCTTTTTGTCCATAAGAGGAGTTTCAAAATCAAGACCGATATCGTCATATTCTTGCTTTTTGATATTGAAATGCAACTCAGAATTATCTCTGAAAATGCAAATATCAATCACTGGATTTGCAAGATGAAATCTGTAATCCAAAACGTCATTAATTTCTCTTCCGTTGATGGAAACAAGTATGTCATTTTTGCAAATTCCGGCTCTTTCGGCTCTTGAATTTTTATCTACCGAGATGATCTTAACCATATATTCCTCCAATCTTTGAACTTTGACGTAATATTATATCATAAATATTTATATTTGTCAAAGTGTTTTTGAAAATTCATGTCGCAATATCAATTTGTTAACAAAATGTTTACAATTTGAGCACAATAAATTGTTAAAAAACTATGTTCAAAACGGGAATTTTATGGTATAATGTCGGGTGGAATAAGCGTACACTTTCGCTCGGCATACCATTTGTATGCCTTATTGCTCTGCTTTTGGCGGACAAACCTTTTAAAACGCTTATAAAAAACATTTTTATATTTTAATTTTTGGAGGAATCAAAAATGGCAAACAAGTATTGTTACCTCTTTACAGAAGGTAATGCAAGCATGCGTGAAATCCTCGGCGGTAAGGGTGCAAACCTTGCTGAAATGACCAACATCGGTCTTCCCGTTCCCCAGGGCTTCACAATTTCCACAGAGGCATGTACTCAGTACTATGAGGATGGCCGTCAGATCAACCCCGAAATCCAAGCTGAGATCAACGAGTACATCGTAAAGATGGAAGGTATCACAGGCAAGAAGTTCGGCGATCTTGAAAATCCCCTTCTCGTTTCCGTTCGTTCCGGTGCTCGTGCGTCCATGCCCGGTATGATGGATACCATCCTTAACCTCGGTCTTAACTAAGAGGTTGTTGAGGTTAAGGCTAAGATGTCCGGCTACGCTCGTTTGGCTTTCGACTGCTACAGAAGAT
>JAGBYG010000043.1 GCA_017628875.1 Clostridia bacterium | reverse complement strand
GATACCGCTTGAGCAGGTGCGCGCCGATTGCGGCGTATCACGTGACGGCTCTAACGCCAAAAACGTACTCAAAGCGGCACGAAGCTACGGTCTTACCGCCAAGGGCTATCGCTATGAGCCGGACGAGCTGAAAAAGAACGGAAAATTCCCCTGTATCATCCATTGGAACTTCAATCACTTTGTGGTGCTTGACGGTTTCAAAGGAAACAAGGCGGTTCTGAACGATCCTGCAAAAGGAACGTATAGCGTACCGATGGAAACCTTCGACAATTCCTTTACAGGAATTTGCGTGATGTTTGAGCCCGGCGATTCCTTTGAACCCGGTGGAAAGCCGAAAAGTATGGTTGACTTTGCCAAGGAAAAGATGAAGGGCGCAGGCGTTGCCGTTGCGTTTACTATCATAACTACGGTAATTAGTTCGCTCATTGGTATCATCAGACCTGCATTTTCACGAATTTTCATCGACCGATTGCTCACAGGACAGAACCCAGAATGGTTTATGCCGTTTATTTGGGCATTGACAGCATTGTCGGCTATACAAATCGTTATCTCCTTCATCGAAGCAATATTTGAAGCACGTATCAGTGCAAAGATCGATGCGGTCGGTAGCACCACCTTTATGTGGAAGGTGTTACGTATGCCTATGGAATTCTTCTCACAGAGAATGGCAGGAGATATTCAACAGCGTAAAGGCTCTAATGCATCGGTTGCTTCCACACTTGTGCATACCTTTGCACCCCTTATCATTGAGGCGTGTATGATGGTGTTCTACCTTGTGGTTATGATTCGTTACAGCCTCCTTCTGACACTTGTTGGAATCGCATCTATACTCATCAATATGTTTATGTCCCGTATTATCTCGAAAAAGCGTGTGAACATCACCCGTGTTTCTATGCGTGACTCGGGTAAACTCGCAGGCGCGACCGTGGCAGGCATCGAAATGATCGAAACCATTAAGGCAAGCGGTGCGGAAAACGGCTTCTTTGAGAAATGGGCAGGCTATCAGGCAAGCGTGAACACACAGAAGGTCAAGTTTGCCAAGCTCAATCAGTATCTCGGTATGATTCCGTCCCTTGTTTCTACTCTGACCAATACCGCCGTGCTGATCATCGGCGTGTATCTGACGATGGAGGGCAGCTTCACCGTTGGTATGGTGATGGCGTTCCAAGGCTTCCTCGGTTCGTTTATGGCTCCTGCACAGCAGCTTATTTCCGCAGGTCAGACCTTGCAGGAGATGCGTGCCGAAATGGAGCGAATTGAGGACGTTATGAAATATCCCACCGACGTCCTTTGCGAACAGGCAGCGGACGAGGGCGAGGATGCGGAATTTGACAAGCTCTCGGGCAACGTGGAAATGAGAAACGTTACTTTTGGTTACTCCCGACTTGGTGAGCCTCTGATCCGTGACTTCAACCTTACCTTGCACCCCGGAAGCCGTGTTGCTTTCGTTGGTACGTCGGGATGCGGAAAGTCAACGCTGTCGAAGCTCATTTCGGGACTTTATCAGCCGTGGAGTGGAGAAATTCTCTTTGACGGCAAGCCAATGACAAAGATTGACCGAAGCGTGTTTACAGGCTCGCTTGCGGTCGTTGACCAGGATATTATTCTGTTTGAAGACAAGATTGCCAACAACATCAAAATGTGGGATAGCTCCATCGAGGACTTTGAAATGATTATGGCGG
>JAGBYG010000042.1 GCA_017628875.1 Clostridia bacterium | reverse complement strand
GGTATATGTATTAAGTTTTAAATTTTAAGCAACCTCAACAGTTCCGTCTTCCTTAACTGTGATGGACATTCCGTCCTTAAAGTAGTTGAGGAATTCTTCACCTAGGGAGTCAACAACTGCCATTTTTGCCTTTTCGTCGTTGAGCCAAACGTCTGCAATTACAACGCCTGCGCCTGCAAGTGAGTCGATGGGCTGGCTAAAGAGCATAGCCGCGGGCTGACGTCCCATAGCGCACGCGCAATAGAGAACAAGGCCACCCGTTGTTGAGCCGATTGTTTGAGGAAGGCAAAGCGCCTTTCCTGCCATCTGCTTATTATAGAGGTCGGGGTTATTCTGGTCACCGCAGGTTGCCTTTTTATCGCCAAACTGAAGCGCGCCCTGGAATGAAGCAAGAGTATTAAGTCCGCCGTGTGAAACAACTGCCTCTGCAGTTACGTTGCCGGGAGCAACAATTCTACCTTTAAAAACCTTCATCTTACTTTACCCCCTTTGTGATTTTTTCGAGAATTTCCTCGTCAGTATAGTAACGAGCTGTTGTATATGTACGGAGCTTATTCGATGACGTAATTACGGGCATCGACTTGGAAAGAGGGTTATTCATATACATAAGAGGGCAGATATAGGAGAGAACTACGCCCGTGGATTTAAGGCGAGCCGCATATTCTGTCTTATTAAATTCCTCAATAACTCCGGGAGCAGATGTAAATACCGTGGGAATTACAACCTTCTTATTTCCCGCCGCTTCGAGAGCATCCTCAAGGCGAACTGTCCAAGATTTAAGCTGTTCCAAGCTCATATGAGGACAACCCATAAAGCAGAGCTTGGGCTTTGCGTCCTTATTCTTCCAGATAACAGGGTAGGAGTCATAAATTCTCTGAAGCTCGGCATCGTCGATAACGTAAGTCTTCGCGCCCTCTGCGATAAGAGATTCACCAAGCTCTTTAGCTTCAGGAGTGAGGTTATCAACGTGGTAAAGACCAACCGCACCGTTTGAAGCGGTAGCCGCACCAAAGTCCTTCAAGAAGGAGCAAGCGGCATCGTTGAGCTCGTCACCAAGCCAAGTGTCAAGACCCTTAATGTAGGGAACGTCCTCCATAACCTTCATACCAATTGCAGAGCCGAGGAGCTGTGCTTCGGGCTTCTTAGTTGTTTTGATTTCAACAACCCAAGTTGCCTTTCTGCCCTCATCTGTCAAAAGACCAAAGTAGGGAACGTAGCCAACTATAGAGCCCATAATATCGATAATACCGGAGTTTCTGTTACATCTTGCGCCAAGAACGGAGTTTGCATAAACAACCGCACTTGATTCTGCCCAAGAGAGAATCTCACCCTTTTGTGGCTTGTTGCCAACCTGATCAAGATAGCAAGCGCAAGTAAACGCGTTCTTATCCATAAGACCAAGAGCTTGGAGCTGACCCTCATAGAAATCCTGCTTTGAATACATAGCAACGTTGAAAACTATCTTTTGCAAGAGGTTTTGGGGAACGTTGGGATCAAGAGGACGGGGGTCTGCAGAGAATTTCTGCTCGGACACAACACCAGCATCAATAAGCTGCTGCATAAGATCGAAAACGGGAGTCATCATCTTAAGACCGAAGCTTGTTACAAGGTGATTATATTTACTTGTTACGGGAACGAGCTTTTCTGCACCAAAAAGTTCACCGTAACGAACTACTGTTTCCATAACCTTGGCAAGAGTTTCACCCTTTTCGCCATTAAGTATGGCCTGTTGTTCTTTAGTTAAAACCATATTTGAAAAATCCTTTCAATTAATATAACTTGCGAAGCAAATATCACTCGCCGAAGGCGAATATCACTGCAATAAAGATTTTTAAATCTTCATTGCAACGTCCCATGCTCCCCAAATAACAGTTCTAAGGTTACCAACTGCCTTTGCGTCGCCGATAATATGAACCTTCTTATTCTTAACAACGGGTGCGGGAGTATAACCAACGGAGAAGATTACGCTATCATAGGGGATAGTTTCATATTCGCCATTCTTGTGCTTAACGATAACGCCGTGCTCGGCAATCTGATAAACGCCTGTTTCAAGATGAACGGGAACGTTGTTTGTCTTGAAGAAGTCACGAAGGTAGCTTGTGTTAGCAAGGCAGATACCCTTTGTAACAATAAGGTCGTCCATCATTTCAACGATAACGGGCTTCTTACCCTTAAGATAGAGGTCATAAGCGATTTCACAACCGGTAAGACCACCACCGATGATAACTACCTTATCGCCAACTGCCTTCTTGCCAAGGAGGTAATCAACTGCGTCAATAGCAACGTGATGACCGTTAACATTGAGTCTTCTTGCCTTAGCACCGGTAGCAACGATAATTTCATCTGCCTTAAGTGACTTAACGTCTCTAATCTCTGTATTGAGATGAATTTCAATATTGGGATATTTTCTGATTTCTCTATTGTACCAAGCGATAAGAGCGCGGTCCTTTTCCTTGAAGGAGGGAGCGGCAGCAGCGATGAATACGCCACCAAGCTTATCGGATTTTTCATAGAGAGTAACCTCGTGTCCGCGTTTAGCAAGAACGATAGCGGCTTCCATACCACCGATACCGCCACCGATTACGGCAACCTTCTTTGCCTTCTTTGCGGGCTTGAGATTATATTTCTTTGACTGCATTGTTTCGGGATTAAGAGCGCAACGAGCAAGACCCATTGTGTCTGTAAGATCCTGAGTATTATGGTGACCCTTGGAGGAAGAGAAGTTAAAGCATCCGCTATGGCAGCAGATACAGGGCTTGATCTCCTCAAGTCTATCATCAATGAGTTTTGTGATCCATTCGGGGTCAACAAGGAACTGACGAGCGATACCAACACCGTCGATTCTGCCGTCGGCAACTGCCTTAGCACCCACCTCGGGGTCCATTCTACCTGCGCAAACTACAGGAATGTCAACGAACTTCTTGATGTGTGCAACGTCTTCAAGGTTGCAGTTTTCGGGCATATACATCGGGGGATGAGCCCAGTACCAAGAGTCATATGTACCGTTGTCTGCGTTGAGCATATCGTATCCACAATCCTGAAGATACTTTGCTGCCTTTTCGCTTTCTTCCATATTTCTGCCGATTTCAACATAGTCCTCACCAGGCATTGCACCATAGCAGAAGTCCTTCATTTTGGACTCAACTGAGTAACGGAGAGAAACGGGGAAGTCAGAGCCACATTCTTCTTTAATTGCTTTAACAACCTCTGCAGCGAAGCGATAGCGGTTTTCAAAGCTGCCGCCGTATTCGTCGGTACGCTTGTTGAAGTATTCGATAGCAAACTGGTCAAGGAGGTATCCTTCGTGAACTGCGTGAACCTCAACACCGTCAACACCTGCATCCATACAAAGCTTTGCTGTCTTTGCAAATGCTTCGATGATTTCGTGAATTTGCTCAACGGTCATTTGTGGGCAAGTAATTTCGGGAGCCCAACGTGCGGGCTGAGGAGAGGGAGAAGCAAGCTCGTGCTTTGTGTCGATGATGGGCTTAACAAGAACTCTTGTTACAGGGTTTTTGTGAAGGGGAGCAACAAGCTCGGTAATAGCCCAAGAGCGACCCATACCTGCAGTGAGCTGAACGAAAAGCTTTGCACCTGTTTTATGGATCTCATCCATAAATTCCTTAAGCTCCTCAAACATTTTAGGATTTTGCCAGAGCCATTTGCCCCAGAAGGTGTCGCGAAGGGGAGCGATACCGGGAATAATAAGACCAACGTTATTGTTGGCGCGCTCTAAAAAGAGCTTTGCTGCTTCCTTGTCGAAGTGGCAACCGCCAAGCTCGAACCAACCGAAAAGGGAAGTACCACCCATAGGGCACATAACTATACGGTTTTTGATCTCAACGTTACCTATTTTCCAAGGAGTAAACAGCGCTTCGTATTTAGGATTGAGAGTTTCCATAATCAAAGTTCCTTTCTTGAATATAATATTACATTTTATTTTAACATATATATCAAACTATGTCAATAAATTATCAAAAAAAATGCCCGAAAATAAAATTTTGTATATTTTTCACAAAAATGAATATTAATTCAAAGCAATGAATAAATTTTCGAAAATAATAAATAATTATTTAAAAAGTGTGAATATTTTTTCAAAAATCTATTGACAAACCGCATTAAAAGTAGTATAATTCCTTTCGTTGTGTTTTATTTAATTTATATGGGAGAAAGAAATGAAAAGCATTTTAAAATTATTTGTTGTTTTCGCTCTTATTTTAACTCTTGTGTCGGGGCTTGTGTCCTGCTCTCCAAAGGGGAAAGAGAACAACTCTGCGGTCAAAATCATTGACGTTAAGCTCACCGACGAGCAGTACGCATTCGTTTGCAAAAAGGGGAATAGTGAGCTTGTTGACAGTATAAATTCCTTTATGGAAGAAATCAAAGCAAACGGAACGTTTGATGCGCTCGTTTCAAAGTATTTTGAGGGCGAGGGCGAAAAGGTTGGATATACAGTTACTACTACCGATGTTACAAACACAGAAAACAATTTTGTGGTCGTTACAAACTGCCCCTTTGAGCCATTTGAATATATGGAAAATGACGGCAAAATCTACGGTCTTGACATTGAGATCGCAGCGGCATACGCCGAGTGGGCAGATCTTGAGCTTGTGATCAAAAACATCGGATTTAATGAAATTTTCGTTCAGGTCGAGGCGGGATATGCCGATATTGGTATGGCAGGTATCACCGCGAGCGCTGACCGTGCTGAAATTTACGATTTTACCACACCCTATTACGAGGCATCTCAAAAGCTCATAGTTGCAAGTGATAATACCGATTTTGACAACTGTAAAACGGTAACGGAGGTCGAAGCCGTTCTTAATTCGCTTGTTGATAAGTCAATCGGTTTTCAAAACGCAACAACCGGCTCGCTTTATATCACAGGTGACGAGGATTGGGGCTTTGTGGGATTTGCGAATATTGACGGAAAATCCTATTCCAACGCGCAGGTTGCCATAAGCGACCTTATAAACGGAAATATTTATGGTGTAATGCTTGACGAAGCGCCTGCAAATATGATTATTGAGGAGATAAATGCTCAACAAATGTCAAGCTGGGGCGCGAAATTCAAGAATTTCTTTGAAACTCTTTCAAACGAGCATTATATCAGCATTTTCCTTCAAGGTCTTTTTAATACAATAAAGGTAGCTATAGTTGGTCTTATTATCGGTGTCCTTATCGGTACGGTAATTGCCATTATTAAGGTCGCTCCCAAGTATAAGCTGATTTACAAAATTCTTGATAAAATATGCTCATTCTATACGCTCATTTTCCGTGGAACACCGATAGTTGCACAGCTTCTTATCGCGTATTACGTAATTATTCCAACGCTCGATATAAATTTGAGCGCGCTCACAGTTGGAATGATAGTTTTCGGAATGAACAGCGGTGCTTATGTGTCGGAGATTATGCGTGGCGGTCTTAATTCAGTTGATAAGGGTCAGCTTGAGGCAGGACGTGCGCTCGGTATGACTTATTCATCAACTATGATAAAAATAGTTGTTCCTCAGGCGGTTAAGAACATTCTTCCCACCTTGGGTAATGAGTTTATAAGTCTTATTAAGGAAACGTCGGTGCTTAGCTTTATCGCGGTTTATGACCTTTATAAAGCGCTTCTTGACGTTGGTATGGTGAAATATGACAGTATGGTTCCTTATATTATGATGGGACTTATCTATATCGTGCTCGTGCTTATTATCAGCGGCGGCATAAAATTACTTGAAAGGAGATTTGCAAAAAGTGATAGAAATTAAGAATTTAGTTAAGAAATTTGACGGTAAGAACGTTCTTGACGGCATTACCACAACTATTCACGAGGGCGAGCAGGTGGCTATCATTGGTCCTTCGGGCTCGGGCAAATCGACCTTTATCCGTTGTATAAATTGCCTTGAGGACGCAGATGACGGCATCATTATGTTTGATGGCGAGAACATCGCAGATTTCAAGGTTGATATAAATGTTCACCGTCAAAATATGGGAATGGTTTTCCAAAATTTCAATCTTTTCAACAATAAAACGGTGCTTGAAAATATTACCCTCGCGCCCATTCAAATCCACGGCAAGAAAATGAAAAAGCAAGGAATGAGCAAAAAGGAAATTACGGCTCATTTTAATGAAAAAGCGATGGCGCTTCTTAAAAGAATTGGTCTTGAGGATAAAGCAAATGCCTATCCTTCAACGCTTTCGGGAGGACAGAAGCAGAGAATTGCAATCGTGCGCGCGCTTGCTATGGAGCCCAAGGTAATCCTTTTTGACGAGCCGACGTCAGCACTTGACCCCGAAATGGTTGGAGAGGTGCTTGACCTTATGCGTGAGCTTGCTAAAGAAAAGCTCACAATGGTAATAGTTACTCACGAAATGGGCTTTGCAAAAGAGGTTGCTTCAAGAGTCCTCTTTATGAACGAAGGAAATATCGCCGCGGATGGCACACCCGACGAGATTTTCGGTAACCCCACTCACCCAAGACTCAAAGAATTTTTGTCCAAAATTCTTTAAAATAAAATCCAAAAATTAATTAATGTTTAAAGAAAAAACCACTCGCATAAAAGCGAGTGGTTTTTTGAAGTTACAAAGAAAAAAATTGTCACTTTTTCGAGAAAAAGTAACCAAAAAGCTTTTTATCGCGCTACGCCCAATAG
>JAGBYG010000041.1 GCA_017628875.1 Clostridia bacterium | reverse complement strand
TTGCGCAAATCGTGTTGTTTTGTAAAGCAAAACAACACATAACGATTTTCTCCTTACCTCGAAAATCTGTGATTTGCTACTACAAAGCGTAAGGATATTGCTATCAAAACGGCTACGCACCCACAAAGTAAATTTTAGAAAATCAAGCTATCGGTTTGATTTTCGTAGTTCAGTTGCTGAAATCCTTGTTGAAAATTCATTTTCGTAAAAGGATTTCAGCAAGTGAACCGATAAAACACTCGTGTTTTATCGAAAATTTACGTCAAATCAGCACTAACCCACGCGATTGTTTTGTCCACTTTTTTCAAAAGTGGCGCCCGCCGCGCAGGCGATCTTAACGTCAACTAAAATCTCGACAAGTCAAAATTTGAAAGATAAAAATATTTTTTAATAATCTACTTTTTCTTATTGAAAAATTCAGGAAATTATGATATACTTATAATGTATTACTATGTTTAATAGTATTTGGAGATATATTTATGAATTTGGTTTTAATAACAGCACTTGGTGTTGGTGGAGCAACTATTATTGGTGCTCTGCTTGGCTTTGCGTTTAAAAAAATTTCACATAAATTTACCGACATAACTCTGGGATTTGCGGCAGGCGTTATGCTTGCAGCGGCAGTACTTGGTCTTATCTTGCCCTCTCTTGAATACGGGGGCAAATTTGGGATAGTTGCCACAGTAATCGGTATATTCGTTGGAGCTCTTTGCTTGAGCCTTGTTGACAAGATCGTTCCCCACCTTCATAAATTGGTTGGTGCGGATATCGAAGAGCACAAAAATGCAGGTCTTGACAAGGTTTTGCTTTTCGTTATGGCAATAGCAATCCACAATCTTCCCGAAGGAATTGCTGCAGGTGTTGGCTTTGGCTCGGGCGATACGTCACAGGCATTTTTGATTGCGGGTGGTATCGCACTCCAAAACATTCCCGAGGGTATGGTAATAATCGCGCCAATGCTCGCAAGTGGAATTTCACCCAAGCGCACATTTCTTTGCGCAGCAGCTACAGGGCTTATCGAAGTCATTGGCACGATGATAGGATATTTTGCAGTTAGTGTCTCACAGATAATTCTTCCCTTCTCGCTCGCTTTTGCGGGGGGCACAATGCTCTATGTCATCAGCGACGAGATGATCCCTGAAACTCACGCGCACGGAAACGAAAGAGGCGCAACCTATGCGCTTTTGGTTGGATTTTGCATAATGCTTATTTCGGACGTTTTACTCGGATAAAAAAGAGAGGTATAAATAAATGAAAAAAAGAACTATCAGAAAATTCTTTGCCAATATCAATTATCGAAATTTTTCTTTTACTCTATTTGGCTCTGCACTCGTTGCCTTGGGCTCGGCAATTCACATTCACAGTAATGCCGCAGACGGTGGTATCATCGGTATGTCCCGTGTTATTGAATATTACTCAGGAGGGAAAATCCCATTCTCGCTTGCGACCCTTCTTTTAAATGTACTGTTTTATCTTATAGCTTGGCGCTTGATGAATGCAGAATTTATTTCAAATATGGCCGTGGGTACAGTTTTATTTACCGTATTTTCTTATTTTTTCAAAAACTATCTGTCACTTGATATAGAAAACGTATTTCTCGCTACACTTCTCGGTATGGTTTTCATCGAGCTTGGTACAGGTTTGATGCTTAGATACGGAAGTGCACCAAACGGTGAACACGTTCTTTCAATGGCTATATCCAAAAGAGGTGATATCGACTTCGGTTGGTTCAACTTCATAAAAGACCTTATCATCATTCTTATGTTTATTCCTATGGTTGACAAATTCAGTGCCATCATCAGCTCACTTGTAATTATGACAATTTGCACCCCTGTTCTGGACTATATCGCTACTGCTCCTAAAAAATCAAGTGTAAAGAAAAACGTTGAGAAAAACAAGCGTCATTGGGTAGCAATTCTTATCACAGGTTTCATTATCGCCCTTATTTTTGCTGCAGGAACAATATATATAAATGATTACTATAAGGCAGACGAATCTGGTATTGAAAATCTTAACTATGAAACTGTTGAAAAGGAAGAGCTTGACAATGGCTTTACCGCATACGTTCCCAAGGGAGAAATCAAGGCGGGATTTGTATTCTATCCCGGTGCAAAGGTTGAATATTCAGCTTATGCTCCTTTGCTTCAAGCGTGTGCAGACAGAGGAATTTTGAGCATTGTTGTAAAAATGCCCTTAAATCTTGCGTTTTTGGGTATGAACAAAGCGCTTAATGCAATCACACTTTATCCCGACGTTGAAAATTGGTATATCGGCGGTCACTCGCTTGGCGGCAGTATGGCGGCAAGCTGCGCTTCTGCTAATCCCAACACTTTTGACGGAGTTGTTCTTCTTGCGTCGTATTCAACTGCAGATCTTAATGACCTTTCAGTTCTTTCAATATACGGAGATAAAGATAGTGTTTTGAACGCAGAAAAATATGAAAATAACAAGAAAAATCTTCCTTCTGATTTGGTTGAATATGTAATAGAGGGCGGAAATCACGCATATTTTGGAATGTACGGTAATCAAAGTGGAGACGGTAAGGCAACTATTACAAACGTTGATCAAATTAATCTCACCGCAGATTACATTGTAAAATTCATACTTGAATAAGGGAAATTTTATATGAAGGTTCTTATTATAAACGGAAGTCCGAGGGTTGGTGGCAACACCACCCTCGCTCTTTCAGAAATGACTAATATTTTTAAAGCAAATGGAATTGAAGTAGATTACATTCAGGTCGGAAATATGGATATTCGCGGTTGTATGGCTTGTGTAGCTTGTCACAACGGTAGGGAAAACTGTGTTATTGACGATATTGTAAATGAGCTTGCTCCAAAATTTGAAGCGTGCAACGGAATGGTAGTCGCTTCTCCCGTTTATTATGCAAATGCAAACGCAACACTTATTGCCTGCCTTGATAGACTTTTTTACAGTACAAAATTCGACAAACGAATGAAAGTGGGTGCATCCGTTGCCGTTGCAAGACGAGGCGGTTGCTCTGCAACGTTTGATCAGCTCAATAAATATTTTACAATAAGCGGAATGCCCATCGCCTCGAGCCAGTATTGGAATAGCGTTCACGGTGGAGCAAAAGGCGAAGCCCGAGAGGATCTTGAGGGACTTCAAACAATGAGAACCCTTGCCAACAATATGATTTTCCTTATGAAAAGCATTGAACTTGGCAAAGAAAAATTCGGGCTCCCCGAAAAAGAAACTCCTGCAAGAACTAATTTTATAAGATAATTAAAAACGCTCAACCAAATTGGTTGAGCGTTTTTGTTTTTATCTGATTATTTGTTCAAAACTTCTGCAATTTTGATAAATGTTTCTTCATCAAAAGGAGTTGTAAGACCTGCTTTTGTAAGAGCGCCAAGGAAACCGTCCTCGGGAGTTACACCTTCAGCAAGAGTTGTGTATGCTACAAGAGCAGCATCATAATCTTCTTCTGCAAGAGCAAGAATATTAATTGCAGCAGTTGCAGAAACAGCATAGCTTATGTAGTAAACGGGATTACTAATGCAAACCAATCTCCAGTATGCATAGGGATTAGTTACCATCTTAACCCAGTCGTCGCCGCCGTATTGTTCACACACTTTTTCCATTATGGCATCAAAATCTTCGCTTGTCATAGCATTTACTGTTGCATCATCAAGCAAATATACATTCTGCTCGAACTCATCAATAACTGTTGCTATTATCATAATTCTGAGCGCATCAGCAAGTCCATTAGCTCTAACAACACTATATACATCTTCAGTAAGAAGATCCTTACAATATGTCAAGAACAAATATTCATTGCCTTGAGAATGTGTTTCGCAAAGGTCAAAGTTATCCAAATCATTGTTAACCAAGCCGGCATAATAGTGACCGATCTCGTGAACTACTGTACTTGCACTCTGTCCATCGCTTCCAAAGAAGCAGAAAGGAACCTTATCCTCATAGAGGAATGTTTTAAATGCCGTGGGGTGAGAATTTGTACTGTATGAGAATATACAATTCTTATTCTCAAATACGTGACGCATACTATCGCCCATTGTTCCCTCAAGAGAATCAAGATATTGAACAAGATAGTTTCTCTTGGGATTTGCATAGAAAGGTTCTTTTAAGAATTCGTCAACTCTTGCTTTCTTTGTTTTAGATGTCCAGGATTCGTATGACATAGAATAATTATGAACGTCATTGTATGCGGGAACTACGTATTCTACCAAATACTGACGGAACAACGCAAGTTCTTCTCTTTCATAATCTCTTTCATAAACGTTTGCAGCTGCATAGTCATAATAGTTATCATATCCATTCAATCTGGCAAGCGCATTATTTTTAACGATAAGCTGCTTATAGATCTCTATGCATCTACTGTTATAATTCGCATCGCTTTGTGAAAGCTGATCGTACTCTACCTGGAGCGCGTCAATTTCTTTTTGAAGCTGAGTAACAGCGGGATCATATTCTTCAAGTGACTTGAGCTCTTCTTCTGTCCAACCCTCAAAAATTTGATCAGCAATGGGGGATTTCTGATACATATCCTTCAAAGCCAAATTGTATTTATCCTCAATGGAATAGAACATATCCGTTGTGTTGAGGTAACGTTCCTTCGCGGTTTCGTCAAGCATATCGTAGTAATAAAGAATCATAGAGATAGTCATCTGCTGCGCAATATGATAGTAAGCAGTTTCAAACTCCTCATACAATGCATCTACTTCATCGGACGTTTCTGCGGTCAATGATAATTCAACCATTTTATCAAGATTTGCAAGAACTGCATCAACCTCTTCCTGTGTCAAAGTGTAACTTGCTTCAAGCTCACTCTTTGATGTTTGATTCTTAGAAACATCAAACTCAGGAACATCCTCAACAGGGGGCTTAACTGTTGTTGGTTTAGTTGTTGTAGGTTTGGTAGTAGTCGTTGTGGTAGTTGTGGATTCTTCAACGTCTCCACCCAAAAAAGGAATATACTGCATAATGCTTTCAAGCGAGCACGATGTGAAAACCATCATAACAAGCAAAAGCAACGCTAAAAGTCTTAATTTGAAATTCATAGTTTTTCCTCCTCATATCATCAAAAATTTCAAATAAATAAAAGGTTTTTTAAATCTTTTTAATTATTTTAACACTATTAATTTTAAAAATCAAGAGCTTTTAAAAAAGTTTTTACAATTATTTAATTTTTTGTTCCATTTACACAATTTTTGTGGTATAATATTGTTACAATCATACGAAGGAGGAGCAAAAATGCTGCGAATTGACGTTAAATTACCCCTCAATTTCACTCAAAATGATATAAAAATCAAAATTTGTTCCATTCTTCCAATTGAGCAAGTTGATATAAGAGACATTCAGATATTAAAATTGTCACTTGATTTGAGTGACAAGAGCAAAATTTGTCACAAAGCGGCAATCGGAGTTTGTCTTGACTGTGAGCTTGAGGAAAAATTCAAGCTTCGCAAAAAGGTTTGCTCGCCGGTTGATGATTTGAGCTTTTCTCACAAATTATACGATGTGAAAAATCTTCGTCCTGTAGTTATAGGCGCAGGTCCCTGCGGTCTTTTCGCAGCGCTCACACTTGCAGAAGTTGGCGCGCGACCAATTGTACTTGAACGTGGTTTGCCCGTTGATGAGCGAGAAGTTGAGGTTGAAAAATTCATAAAGCTCGGCATACTCAACCCCGAATGTAACGTGCAATTTGGAGAGGGCGGCGCAGGCACTTACTCCGATGGAAAATTGAAGTCGGGAGCACTCAACAAATACAAGCTGAAAATTCTTAATGAATTTATCGAGGCTGGCGCAACAAATGACATCACCTACTCCTCGACTGCTCATCTTGGCACTGACAAGCTCGGCGAAATAGTTAAAAATATTCGCACAAAGATAATAAATCTTGGTGGTAGCTTCATTTTTGGAGCGAAATTCACCAAATTTGTATACAAAAACGATAAACTTGAGGCAGTTAAGTATATTAAAGACGGAAATGAAATTATTCTTCCCTGCACCGACGTTATTTTGGCAATCGGTCATAGCGCGCGGGATACGATAACCTCACTTTACGAGCGCGGTTTTCAAATGATTCCCAAGGGCTTTGGAGTGGGCTTAAGAATTGAACATCCGCGTGAATATATTAATGAGTTGGTTTATGGAAAGAATTATGATAAATCGCTCGAAACGGCTACTTATCACCTTGTAACACACCTTAAAAACGGGAGAAGCGTTTACAGCTTTTGTATGTGCCCGGGTGGCACGGTTGTCCCCGCGACAAACGAGCAGGGTGGCATAGTAACGAACGGAATGAGTGTATTTAATCGTGATGCGAACAATTCAAATTGCGCCCTACTTGTGTCAGTTACTCCCGATGATTTCGGATCCGATCACGTCTTGGCAGGTCTCGATTTTCAAAGAAAAATAGAGAAACGTGCATTCAGTGTTTCAAATTCTTATCGCGCTCCAATAGCTAAAATGAAAGATATTCTTGAAAGTAAAATGCCAAACAGTGAATTAGGACGCGTGCAGCCGTCGTATCCCATGGGAACTATTCCCTGTTCACCCGACGAATATCTACCAGAATATATCACAAGCGCTCTTGCAGAATCCTTCCGTGATTTTGACGATTGGATGAGCGGTTTTTACCTTCCCGATGCGGTGCTCACAGGCCCCGAAACAAGAACAACCGCGCCAATACGAATGCTCCGTAACGAGCAAACTCGTGAGGCGATTGGCAATCCACACGTCTACCCCGCAGGGGAAGGCGCAGGATATGCAGGCGGTATTGTAACAAGCGCATACGACGGTATGCTCTCAGCACTCACCCTGCTTGAAAAATTTATAATTGATTAACAAAAAGCACTCTTTTTTGAGTGCTTTTTGTTATTTAAATTGGGATTTATCGAATAGTTAGTTAAAAACAAAATGGGTCGCTTTTGAAAAAGCTCCGCAAAACTTTTTTGTAGAGCTATCGCGCAAAACTTTGCGCAAATCGTGTTGTTTTGTAAAGCAAAACAACACATAACGATTTTCTCCTCACCTCGAAAATCTGTGATTTGCTACTACAAAGCGTAAGAATATTGCTATCAAAATGGCTATATTCAGTCAAAGTAAATTTTAGAAAATCAAGCATCGGTTTGATTTTCGTAGTTCAGTTGATGAAATCCTTGTCGAAAATTTATTTTCGTAAAAGGATTTTAGCAAGTGAACCGATAAAACACTCGTGTTTTATCGAAAATTTACGTCGAGTCAGCACTAACCCACGCGATTGTTTTGCCGCGCTTTTTCAAAAGCGCGAGCCCGCCGCGTAGGCGATTTTTATTCAAACTAACTTCCCCATAAATCAAAATTTGAAGAACTAACGCCATTTATTTGCATCGCGCCAAAATACGAGGTCGGAATAGGTGAAATGCGCGGTGGAGAGGCGATTAAATTGTGTTTTTCCCGCACTAATACCGAAATATTTTTTCTTTTCTTCGTCCCAAAGTGTTGCAAAAAACGGCTCGTTTGAATTAAATGATGGCAAAATTCCGTCATCAAGCTCACGATAAACATATTGTGCGTCACTCACGATTATCTGCATTGGAAATTCCCTCTCAATAAGAAGCATTCCCACCTTTTCAATGTGCCCTTTGGGTGTAAAAATGGTTGCAATTCCGCCACATACCACGTCATATTTCACTAAAATATGAGTTTTACAACGTTCTATAGGTTCTGTTCCCTTTACAAAATATCCCATTTTTATACGCGAGCCGCGTGGGTCTTTTAAACACGCTTCGCTCGGCAAAAGCCCCGAATCCATACAGTAGTTTACCGCCACAAGATGCGCGCTTTCTTCAAATTTTCTATCTGCATACGAGGAGCGCACGTCACGAGAATAAATACGATTTAAAACGGTATCAAAAGCATTTAAAAAATGATTTTTCTCGGATCGGGGAATCTCCTTCGGATATTCATAGCCATACCAAACTCCGCAAATGAGTGAGGGAGTATAACCTATGCACCACCTGTCCTTGTTGTCCTGCGTTGTTCCCGTTTTGGCGGCAATCGCAACCTTGTTTTTGATAGTCAAATCGTCCGCAGTACCACCCCAAACAACATCGGTGAGCAGTTTTGTCATTATTTCCGCATTTCCGTCACTGATAACGCGCTCGGCAGTTGCTTTTTTCTCAAGCAAAACTTCACCCTTTGAATTTTTAACCAGCGAATATGACCGCGGTGCGTGATATATTCCATTATCCGCAAAAATTGAATATGCAGCGGTAATATCGCGCACACTCACACCAAAATTCAACTGCCCAAGAGCAAGTGCGGCATAGTCCATATCGGTAATAAATGCACCGTTTTTGTCCTTTCCCTGCTCAACAAGGTCATTAAGATGCAGATAATCACGCAAAAAATAAAATGAGTGCGAAAGTCCAAGGTCATCAAGAATTTTAAGTGGTATAGTGTTAGTGGAATATGCCATCGCATAACTCATAGTGGAAAGCCCGTGATAAATTCCATTTGCATTTTTTGGCCAAGGATTGTCATTTTCAAACGAGTATGGCACGTCATCATACACACTTGCATAACTTATAACTCCCCTCTCAAGCGCAGGAGCATATACCGAAAGCGGTTTTATCGTCGAGCCGGGCGGACGGAGTGTATCGGTAGCACAGTTTTGTATTCTATTCCCTTTCTTCTCACCAATCGCACCAACTACTCCCAAAATATCACCATTCTGCGAGTCGATAATAATCATCGAGCTTTGCGCTCCCTCGCCCGACGGAAAATTGGCGGTGTTTTTATAGTATTCCTCCATTATTTTTTGAATTTCAAGGTCGATTTGAATGTATATCTCAAGTCCGCCGCCAAAAACGAGAGAGGATGCCTTTGTCCTTGAAATACCTGTTTTTTTTTGCAGATCGTCAATCACATCGTTAATGACCATATCCACATACCAGGAATGAATACTCGTTTTTACCACGCTATCGTCGGGATTTAAGACGATTTCTTTCCCATAATTTTCTATAAATTCATTTTCACTTATCAAATTTTGCTCGCGCATCTGATAAAGAATCGTGTCGCGCCTTTCTTTATTGTTTTCAGGGTGCGTTATAGGATTGTAATAAGCGGGATTATTGGTAATGGCGGCAACACACGCACACTCAATTAGAGTCAGGTCGCTCACCTGCTTTGAAAAATATCTCTGCGATGCGCTCCCCACCCCGTAGCAGTTGTCGGCAAGATTGATTATGTTTAGATACAATTCAAGTATTTCTTCCTTTGAAAGCTCGTCCTCAAGCTCAAGCGCCCACGCAATTTCGCGAATTTTTCGCTCGATGCTCAATTCGTCCTCACCCGTTACGTTTTTTATCAACTGTTGTGTGATGGTCGATGCACCAAACCGTCCATCGAAATGAAGAAAATAGTTTGCTACAGCGCCAATAGTCCTGTACCAATCGACACCCTCGTGACTAAAAAATCGCTTATCCTCAATAGCAACAAATGCGTTAATCAGATTTTTTGGCACGTTTTCAATAGAAACAAACTCAAAATTGTGCTCGCCAAGTATCCTCTCCTCACGCCATTCCACCCATT
Source organism: Clostridia bacterium (assembly GCA_017628875.1). GTDB lineage: Bacteria > Bacillota > Clostridia > Oscillospirales > CAG-272 > RGIG4608. The sequence goes on along the minus strand of JAGBYG010000041.1, from coordinate 496 downwards.
CACCGTCAACCATTGTGTAAATTTTCGTCACCGAGTGCGCTCTGTCAATGGTGAATAAGGATAGGTCTAGCTCCTCGTCGGTTACCCTTTTTATATACATCGCAACACCAAGCGATAGCATTAGAATAACTATTAATATAAATATGAGAAAAGTCAACAAAACCTTTCTTGCTCTACTTCTCTTTTTCAAACCAACACCTTCTTTCTAAAAGATTATTGACTTGAATTTGAATTTTAAAACAGTTTTCAAATTTTGATTTATAGGGGAGTTACAAAGAAAAAGATTATCTTCTTTTTCGAGAAAAAGAAGCAAAAAGCTTTTAAAGCGCTTTGCCAAACAGGTCTAAAGTTTGTGCTAAGGCCACAGACTTCGCGCAATTCGCGTGACTCACTTCTTCGCGCTCGTCACAAATGTTTTTACCGCACAAGTGCGATAAAAACCGCGCCTTGCTACACTGCACATAGACATTTTGATAGCAAAACGGCTTCGCTTTGC